>JAIRXI010000038.1 GCA_031268395.1 Tannerella sp.
ATTTTATTGGATTGCAAATATAATACATTTCATAAGTAATTACTAAAAATGAAGCTGGGGTGGGGTCTTACAATGACGGGACGAGGCGTTGCCTTTTGCACGGTTATGGTTGCATTTCGGGTATAATATTGAGTATTCATGATCATTTTTTTAATCGGGGTTGTTAGCCTTTTTCCGCTGTTTGTCTCCGGCAATCCGCCAGCGACGCACGTCCCGGTAGTTTCTTTCCCATACCTTTGCCCTATTCTATCACCAGCAGATCGTAAATCTCGACGGCGTCGACTTTCAGCTGTGCTTTTCCATCCGAATAGGTGAAGTCGCACGTTTTTCCTGCCGGCTGGAGGGTGATGCGCGACGGCTTTTGGTCGCAGCGGACGGTTATCTGCAACGGGCCGACAGGGTCGATTGACGGAATAATTCCCGCGCCTTTGTGATTGCCGGAGGTATTCACCAGGTGTATAATTCGTTTGCCGTTCAGCCGGCTGACGGATACGTCTACCCAGGGTGAGCCGCTTACTTCCGCCAGCGATTGGGGAAACAGTGCATGTATGGCTTCGTCGACCTGCCGGCGTAAAGATTCGTTGCCACTTTTTTCATATTCTTCTCCCACGGCAATGGGCAGGAAGCCGATTTTTCCTTCGCCAAGCGGCTGTATCAACCGTTCGTCGCTGGTAAGACGGATGCCGGCAAGCCCGGCAAACTGTCCGGACGTTTCTTTCCCGATGACCAGCAGGCTGCCGCCGCTTTTCACATAATCCAGCAAATCAATACGGAAAGCGGGTAAAATATTTTCCCATTCCGGAACTACAATCAGCGGAAAGCGGCTCATGTCCGGCGCCAGCGTTTCCTCGCTTACCAGGTCGACGCTGTGCTGTCCTTCCAGCAGACATTGCAGTACGCCCTGCGACCGGGCTTTGTACTGCGGGAACAGGCTGTTTGCATTGCGCTGATAATCGCCTGTCGAGAGCAAAAGCGCGACTTGCGGTATTTGCAGCGAATGATGGCACCAGGGTTGCCGCTCGCGGGCAAAACGGGCGACATCGGCCATGGCGTCCATTTCTTCCAGCCGGACTGATCCGTCGCGGTTTTGCGTGAAGTAGGCCTGGAATCCGCCGCCCAGCGCCAATACGATGGCTGCTTCACGTTTCAACTGTACGGCCGTTTTCTGTTCTTTCGGGAATGGGGTATGGGAGAAACTCCATGCCATCAGGTCCCACGGGATGCCCTGATGAATCAGGTAGCGTCCGGCATAACGGGCGGAATTGACGCTGTTGTTCGGCGAATAGTCGCCCGACAGGAAATCAAGCGCTACGGAAACCGGCTCCGCCATGTGATGCGTGAATGCCCAGTTACTGCAAATCTGGAAACCGGGGTATTCCGATCGTATGGCCGAAACGTAATGGCGGAGGTACTTGCGGAAACTTTCGCGGTGGAACTGCATCCATTCGTACCAGTACGGGTCTTTGGCCGACTTCGGAATCTTTTTTATCCCCGTCGTTTCCCTGAACAGACGGATAGCGCGTTCGCCGTAATCCGGGATGGTCGCCCAACATTCGCCGTCGACCCAGACGCCGTCCACGCCGTATTCGCCGGCCAGTTCCTTCAACTGCGGAATCAGCAGCCTGTCCACGTAGGGGCCAAAGACAGAGGTTTTGTCCCTGTCGGGCTTACCGTCGGCGTTCGTCGCCGCCCACTCGGGGTGCAGTTCGAGGGCACGTGTGTCCCACACGCCTGAATAGTGCATGTAGAGCGCTACGCCGCGCATGGCCGTCACGTCGCGCCACATGCGCAACGGGTCACCCACAAAGCCCGGCGCCGGGTTTCCCGCTTTCGTAGGATAACTTGTATAGCCCGGATGTCCCTTGCAGTCTATTTGTATGTAATCGGGACGGACCTTGTCGATAATGGTATGAATCATACCCGGTGTTGTGTTTTTCCCGATTTCCCGGCAATCATTCCCGGCATGGAAGTCGAAATGGATACCCAGGAAACTCCGGTCGCGCCGCAGGCGTTCCGGTTCGCCGGCTAGACAGGCAATGCCCGGCACAAGCAGCAATAAAATCAATAAACTAACTTTTTTCATTGGTGTATAATTAATTATGTTAAAGTATATCTATAACTCACTTTCCGGTTGGAAAATTTATCGGCAAGCCGTTAAAGTATCGCGCGAGGACAGCCATGTTCAGGTCGTCGCCTTTCAGCGTGTCGAGCGAGGCGGAGAGGTAGCCGGAGATGGGCGGCAGGATCGTGCCGGCGTCGGGGGTACGGAAGCCGTACAGGCCAACGTTTTGTTCGGCCGCGTCGGGGACTATCTCCAGCGGGTTTTGCCGGTTCCATCGGGCAAGGCAGGTGATGAGCCTTGTATTGGGACCCGTCAGGTCGTGCATGGCGCGTGTACTTTCCCTGTCGCCGGCTTCGTTCATCAGCCAGTCGACTTCTTTGAGCAACGCGTTGTTCTCATATTCCTCGCTCTTTATTTCAAAAGCCGTCAGCCAGATGATGCAGTCGGGTTTTGCGCCTTTGGCTACCGTCCTGATTTTCTTCCATGCCCTGCCGATGGCTTTTTGACGGAAAGTTACTTCCTGTTCTTTTGTGATGTTTTCCTTTCCCGGAAAATCTTCGCCCATCAACTCGCGATACATTTCTTCTTCGCACGGTATCCACCGCAATGGCGGACGGTCTCCCTTCCCACCGCCGGGGTTATAGAACCAGTCGAGCATGATGCCGTCGACGTCGGTTTTACGGATAGCGTCTTCGATGGAGGCGCAGAGGTAGTCGAGATACACGCGGGTCAGCGGTATCTGCATCCCGTCTGCCCGGTAGCACAGGTCGGGATGGTCGTCTTCCCATTTGTTGTTAGCGCCGATGCAGAAATACGCCATCACTTTCATGTTATGCGCCCGTGCCAGTTGCACTTCTTCCTTGAGGAAGTCGTGTTTCAATCCGGGCTGTTCGGGTACAAAGCCGTTTTTGTACCATGCGTAACCATTGCACGACACGGCAAATGAATGGATCACGTTACAACCCATATCGGCATACCATTGTACATGAGCGGCGGGGTCGGCGTCGGCATACTGACCCGGCGCGGCAAAACCGTGCCTGCCGCCCGTCCCCATGTTAAAGTCAATATTAAATGCCCGGATAGCGTCTTCTCCCGCCGGCGTCTGTTTGCACGAAACCGTCATGCAAGATAATAATAAGACAAATACTATATTTTTCATAATGATTTAATTTTTAATTTCTAATTCGTGAATTCAAGTTACAAAAGCAACGTTTTTGATTAAACAATAAAAAACATCTTTAGATGTTGCAAAATTAAGCAATTTTTCTGGTCATGAATTTATTTTATGCTGAAAATTTAACAAATTGCCATCTGATAATTTGTCAAATGTCTGTTCTTTATGGACATATTGCCGGATTAGTAGTTGTCCGGGAATAACCAATACCTTTTCACTCACATTCCGTCCCGGACGGGGATATATAGAGGCATGGAAACGGGAGTCTTTGTCTCCCCACAATTCCTCCATGCTCCATAATCCCTGCTGGATCGCGTCTCTATCTAATGTACCGGGGCTACCGTCGGTATATTCAAATTCTTCCGCCATTTCCAGATAAGGAGCTACACTCATTCCCATATCATAACCATGCGGTTTGGGACAGATCATAAAACCATAGAACCAATATATTTGCGATCCGTCATGTTGCTTGACAAAAATCATTTCACTGTTCCGTTCTTTCAGGAAAACATTCTTGAAATTCGTCACCTTGTCTTCATCACTATTGTATAATGCAAATTTTCCTCCGTTTATGATTTTCTTTGCTGCGTCATAACTCTTTCTGTAATAGTCCGGCGCCTGAGCCTGCGGTATGCCCAGCAAACCGTCCAGCTGAACCGTGCCGAATTGAGCAATGCTGCCTGCATACAAAGCGGCGCGGCATTTCAGCGCCAGCGCGGCTCCCTGCGAAGCACGTCCGTACTCGGTGAAGCTTTTTAGTGTTTCTTCGACTGCGTCGATTTCGCTGATGACAAAATCATAAATCTCCTGTTCGGAGTTTCGCACGGGATACAATTCTTCATCCGGTGCATCTAATGGAATCACTTTTGTAATCAGGTGTACGCCTCCATAGCGTTTTATCATTGCAAAATAGTTGAATGCCCGTAAGAAGCGGGCTTCCGCCACACGGCCGGCAATAAAGTCAGGATCATTGGCGCTTTCCGGCAATTTTTCGATCAGCATGTTCAACTGGCGGATAATCGTGTAGGGCCACCATTCAAGTAATCCTCCGGATATGCTCATGCCGCCTCTTTTATAGGAAGCAGGATCGGCTGCCGCCCACACAGGCCGGCCGGCTTCATCGGAAATATTCGTAACATACATATGTGCATTCCTGTTATTCCATATGCTACTGCCACCGCCACTGGTGGCATCGTCCGGAGCGTCATACCTGAATATGTGCATGCTTGCATATTGTCGCGCCATATACGAATCGACCAAATCCGGATCGTTCCATACGACCTCTTCGGAAATGATATCCAGCGGTTTTTTGTCCAATATATCATTTACACAGGAAGTAAACCCGACAAATCCCGCAATAATAAAGTATAATCTTATATTTTTCATATTAATCTGCATTTTATCATTTTAAAAATTCAAATTCAACCCGAAACTGATCGTTCGCTGTTGTGGATAATATCTGTCCGAATTGCCATCCGGCGCCTCCGGATCAACGTAATATTCGCTCAGGCTGCTTAATGTAAACAGATTGGTTGCCGAAACGTACAAACGGACATTATTTATGCCGGCTTTATCCGTCCACGGTTTGGGAAGCGTATATCCCAACGCTACATTCTTCAGTCGCAGATAAGCGGTTGATCTTATCCAATAGTCCGAAGCCCAGGAATTGGAGCCGGAACCGCCCGGTCTCGGCACAAGTGCGTTTGCATCATTTGTAGCTTCCGTCCATCGTAATTTGTAACTGGTATCTGTGTTATAGGTAGAGCCGATGCGGGTGGAATACCCGAATGCACCCTGAAACATCGTAACGAGATCGAATCCCCTGTATGCAAAGGAGCCATTCAGACCGTAGAACCAGTGAGGCGTACTCCCTTTTCCTATTTCCTGCCGGTCTTTCCAGTCAAGTATGCCGTCGCCGTTTACGTCCTTATACTTCACATCTCCGGGACGAAGGGATTCGTTTCCGCCTCCCAGATCAGCATACGAATATGGCAAGGCCTTGATTTCTTCCAGACTGGTAAACAAGCCGTCGGAAATATAACCGAAGACACGGTCGGTCCATTGTCCGGATCGTTGATTTTG
>JAIRXI010000072.1 GCA_031268395.1 Tannerella sp.
ATGGTACGAGTTGCAAAGCGCTCAAATTCGGATAAAAGAAGCGGAAGCGCTTGAAAAGGAAAAACACGCGGACAGGGTAAACGGGAAAAAAATCGGTCGTCCGAAGCAATACAAAAGTAAATTGAGTAAAAGCATCACCAATGAAGTAAAGCTTCAGACGGTAGCCTATAACAATGCCCGCCAGCGATTGCCGAAAGATTTAATACATTTGGTTTACGACAGGAGCAGAAATTTCGGAAAAATGGACAGTGAATCATGGTACGGTATGCGTACTTATATCACGGACGGCACATGCCTTCAACTGCAAGACACCGAGGACATAAAGGGCGAATATCCCGTAACGAAAGAAAACGGCGCTTATCCTCAAGCGCTGCTTCAGGTATTGATTCGTCAGGGCGGCGGACAGGTATGGGACTGTGCACTCGGCAACCGTAAAATATCGGAACTTGAACTGGTCATTCCCATGCTTGACAAGCTCGCATCGGGTTCTCTGCTGCTGGCGGATGATTTATATAACTGTTATTATCTCTTTTGGTTGATTTTAAATCATAACAGTCACATGATTGTCCCCGGAAAACGGGAACGGAATTACACCGTTGTTAAGGAAATAACGAATAAGGATTTGATTGTAAAAATAGCAAAAGGAAGACGTCCCGCCTGTGTAAATAAAGAAGAATGGGATACGGTACCCGAATCGTTGATTTTAAGGAGAATAACATACGAGTATCCGACAAAAAACGGGATGGAAACGGCAGTGTTATACACAACAATAACCGATGAAAGCACAGATGCGGTTTCAATAGTCCAAAAATACGAAAAACGGTGGGACATGGAGATAAGCATACGGGAAATCAAAACGTTGATGGATATAAACGTACTGAGAAGCAAAAGTTGTGAGATGCTGAAAAAAGAATTGAAGGTGGCATTAACCGCCTACAACATGGTTCGAAAAATCATGGCGAGAGCGGCTGACAAAGCCGCTTTTCCCCCTGAAAACAATATCTTTCAAAAGTGCGCTGAGGCTGGCAGTCCTGCTTTTCTTGACAGGAGAGGCAGAGTATTCTGCAGAGTCTCTACGGGAAGACCTCGAAAAACGGAGTGAACAGATAAGCAAACAAATAATCCCAACATGTCCATTAGATGTTTCCCCTGTCGTGTCCGGAAGACGCCCTGTCGGTAAAACGGCCCGTCCCGGCCAGGGACGGAATGTTGGTAGAAAAGGGAACACGCGGAACACCACCCGTCCCGGCCAGGGACGGAATGTGGTCAGAGCGGCCTTATTTGGCGCGGGGGAAGACAGGCGGATGGACACCGCCCCGGCAGGTGTCCGCCGTGCCCCCTTTTTCGTTCACATTCCGTCCCGGCCGGGACGGGTGATTCTGCTGCGGGCCGTTTTCTACCAACATTCCGTCCCGGCCGGGACGGGCCATATTGCGTTGCGAGCCGTTTTTTACCGGCAGGGCCTCTTCCGGACACGACGGGAAGTGTCTAATGGACATGTTGGGATGATTAGACGCTTCTCCTGTCGTGTCCGGAGGAGAAGACGGCCGGCAGGCAGCAAACGGAATATCCGCCCGTCAACCCGTACCGGCCTTCTATAACGATGAACGATGAGCGATGAACGGGGGCATTGTGTATTTAATTTTCTACTTTCAACTTGCAACGGCTGAAGCGTCTAATGGACATGTTGGGATAACAGGTAAGATGACTGACAACTCATTGACGGGCCGTTCGAACTGTTATGTCCGGATTCACCCCGATGTTTGTTTTGCTTCCGCGGCCAGGCGTGCAAGTTCGACGAACCGTTCGACCGGCAACTGTTCGGGGCGCAGGTCAAAAATCGGCAGTGCATAACCCGGGAAGTCCTTTCCCAGCAGCGGTTTCAGGGAATTGCGCAACGTCTTGCGACGCTGATTGAAGGCGGTTTTGACCACTTGGCGGTATAACTGTTCGTCGCAGGCCAGCGTCTTGCGGCTGTTCCGGGTCATGCGTATCACGGCGCTCTGCACCTTCGGAGGCGGATCAAATGCTTCCGCCCCGACGGCAAACAGGTATTCTACCTCATACCAGGGCTGTATCAGCGTGCCGGTGATTCCGCAGATTCGACCGCCAGGCCCGGCTGCCAGCCGTTCGGCCACTTCCTTCTGGAGCATCCCTGCGCAGCAGACGATCTGTTCCCGGAAGTCCAGCGCCTTGAAAAATATCTGACTGGAGATATGGTACGGATAATTTCCGATCAGGCAGAACGGTTTTCCCTGATACAGCGCGGCCAGGTCGAGCCGGAGAAAATCTTCCGCCAGAATGCGACCGGACAGCTGCGGGAAATGCCTGCGCAGATAATCCACCGATTCCCGGTCGATTTCGACGACCGTAAGGTCGTGACCTTCGTCCAGCAGGCAGCGGGTGAGCACACCCGTCCCCGGGCCGACCTCCAGCACGGGCAGCCCCCGGTATCCGGACAGTGTCCCGGCAATGCGTCGCGTCACCTCCGCGTCCTTCAGAAAATGTTGTCCCAGCGCTTTTTTGGGAAGTATCTTTCTACTGTACATGAACTTTTCAATAAAAATAGTACCTTTGCGGCGAACAAAAATAATAAAAAAAACGGAAGCAGAACGGTATGTCCAGTAAATTGACGCAGCTATTGAAAATTTTCATCCCTCTGGCGCTGGGAATTGTGATCTTGTACTTTTTATACGCCAAAACCGATTTCGCCGAATTGTGGACGAATATCCTCGGAACGAACTGGTATGTCCTGACTCTTTCGTTGATTTTCGGCCTTGCGGGGAACCTGATTCGCGGATTGCGATGGGATTTGCTGATCCGTCCGCTGGGTTACCGTCCGCGCAGGTCCAACCTGATATACGCCATACTGGGAAATTACGCCGTCAATTTCGCCCTGCCGCGCGCGGGAGAAATCTGGCGGTGCGGCGTGGTGGCGAAAGAGGAAAAAATACCGCTGACCCGGCTCATCGGCACGCTGCTTGTCGACCGCCTGTTCGACATGATCATGGTCGCCCTGATTTTCCTGCTTGCCATTTCGCTGAACGTCCGGATCTTTTACCGAAACATACACGGGTTCGATTTCCCGGGATGGCTCGTTTCGCCTTCATTCTACATCGGCTGTGTGGCTGTGCTGGCGTCCGTCGTTTTGGTGATGTTTCTGCTCAGGAAGAACTTTGTCGTACGGAAAATCATCCTTTTTTTTGCCTCCCTCTGGAAAGACATCCTGCAAATCAGGCGGATGGAACGCAAAATGCGTTTTATTGTCTATACGCTGGGCATCTGGGTTTCGTATTTCCTGTATTTTTTCATCGCCTTCCGCGCGTTTGACTACACGGCC
>JAIRXI010000143.1 GCA_031268395.1 Tannerella sp.
GCCTCTTCCGGCGTGGCCGTTTACCGCAGGATGCGTGCGGCGGAAGTCTTCGCCGACGGAAGCCGCGACATGCAACGCTCGCTGGCGCTGCAACTGGGTTGCCTGCAGAAAAGCATGGATTACAGGGCCGATATCCCCAACTTCCTCGAACCCTGGTACGGGGTCGGGATTTATGCCTCAGCCTACGGGGTCGATTATGTGTGGAATCCCGGGCAGGCGCCCGCGTCGCACTGCCGGTTCGCCACGCTCGCCGAAGCGCTCCGCCACGAACCGCAGCCGGTCGCCCAAACAGCCGTCGGACGGCATACGCTGGAGATGATCGACTGTTTTATGAACCGGACGAAAGGCAAACTGCCCCTCTGCTTCACCGACGCCCAGTCGCCGCTCAACACCGCCACGCTGATCGTCGACACGACGTCCGTCATGATGGACATCGTGCTCGACCCCGAAGCCGTGAAGCGATTCCTCGACATCCTCGCCGGACTGATGATCGACTTTGTGGCCGAACAGAAAAAGCTGATCGGCGACTGCCTCGTCAGTCCCGGACACGGCTTTGCCTCGGCGCGCAACTTTGAAGGCTACGGGCAGAGCGACGACAATATCGTGATGCTTTCCAACGACGACTATCTGGCATGTGCCGTTCCCTCGTTCGAGAAAGTGGGGCTGACCTGTGGCGGCCCCGTGCTCCATTCCTGCGGCGACTATTCCGTCAAGCTGCCGGTCATGCACCGGATCAGGGGTTTGCGGATGATCGACGCCGCCTTTTCGCCGGAAACCGACCCGAATCCCAACCCCGCGCTGCCGTTTGCCGAAGCGCTGGCTCATTCGGGTATCATACTGAATGCACGGATTGTGGGGGATATCGAAGTCATCAAACGAACCGTCCGTCAACTCTGGCGTCCGGGCATGAAACTGATCGTCGTCACCTATTGCCATACGCCCGAAGAACAGGAGCGAGCGTATGATGCGATTCATGAAATATGTACCTGAATGTTGGACGGGCAAACCGGATTTCTTCCGCACCCTGAGGGACAGCCTGCTGACAGAAACCGAAATATCCGCCCGTCAACCCGTCCCGGCCTTCTATAACGATGAACGATGAACGATGAACGGGGGCATTGTGTATTTAACCCAACATGTCCATTAGACACTTCCCGTCGTGTCTGGAAGATGCCTGCCGGTAAAAAACAGCCCGTCCCGGCCAGGGACGGAATGTTGGTAGAAAACGGAATGCCGCAGAATCACCCGTCCCGGCAGGGACGGAATGTGGACGAAAAAGGGGTACGGCGGACACCTGCCGGAGCTGTGCGCTTGTCTTACCCTGCGCGAAATAAGGCCGTTCCGATCACATTCCGTCCCTAGCCGGGACGGGCGGATATTCCGTTTGCGGCCGGCCGGCAGTCTTCTCTTCCGGACACGACGGGAAGTGTCTAATGGACATGTTGGGATAAATGCCCTGACGGGCAACCCCGTTCATCGTTCATCGTTCATCGTTAATAGAGGACGGGTTGACGGGCGGATATTCCGTTTGCGGCCGGCAGGCAGTCTTCTCTTCCGGACACGACAGGAGAAGCGTCTAATGGACATGTTGGGTTTAACTTTCAACTTTCAAATGCGGAAGCATCTAATGGACATTTCGGGATTAAAATCAGGTGGAAATGAGGTTGTCTGTCCGCAGGACATTCACGCAAATCTTAGTGGATATGTTGCGTTATCTCCTGTTTCCGCAAAAGGCCGAACAGGTGCGAACCGCCTGTCCAGCACTCATGCTAAAATGTAGGCTCTGTAGCGCGTTTCAGGCGTGACTGGGCAAAGCGAAAAGTACCCCGACTTGATTTTCCCGTTTTCCAATTGCAGAGGATATAATCTTTCCATCTGGAGATGCGAGGCGCTGGCCGCTTCCCGGGAGGATTCGCAGACAACGACAAACCGTCCGCCGGTCGACGGATGCATCCATCGGCGATTCAGCTGTATAGCCACCAGCCCCATCGTATAGCGCAAGTTCAATTCTACCAACGGATGAATCGCAAATGCGCCCCCCTGTCGACAGATCAGCATGTCGACACCCAGGCAACCCCGGTAGACGGCACCCAGCGTTTTCGTCAGGACGGCGGTAACGGCATTGCGCAGGTTCTGCAACAACGTTTCCGGGACATAGTTCAATAACCTGTTTTGCAACGATTCTTCGCTGCCCAGCAGGCAACCGCCGAAAGATCCATTCGGCAAGGTTTCGAAAATCGACAATCCCCTGTACACAACTTGTCCGTCTCCGTCGGATTCAAACTCCATAGCAAAATCGCAGACTTTATCCAGTACCGGTTCGATGCTGACCTGCCCCTGCTTTTTCAAGACGCCGGCCATCCAGCGAAGCGTCGGTGTTTCCAGGCGATCCGTCCAAATCCAGTGCAATCCCCGTCCGGAACAGGAATACGGCATTTTCAGGAGACAGGGGGGCGGGTAAACGGACATGAACTGCCGGACTTCTTCCGGCGTTGAACAAAAAACGGGCGATACGACGGATGACGTTTCCGGCAATCGCCCCTGCACCTCCCGCAAACATTCGGCAGCCGTTTGCCGGGCCGTCAGACGGGTATACGCCTCTTTCCATGGGGGAATGACAAGCGTTATGCCTCGATGGCGAAGCCATTCAAAAAAACGGATACTTTGCGGCGAAAGTCCCCACGGCGCCACTTCGAGCGGTTTTGTTTCCGTCGCACAACGGCCTGTCTCCTGCGACAGCGGGAGGACGGGAGGACGTAATGCGGATGGTACGGAAGACAGAAAACACGCCGCTTTCGCTGCGTTGTCCACCCATACATAATCCCCTCTCGCGCCATACCAGAGCGGCAGAAGTTCCATGTCTTCCATCATCTTGCATACCGGCGCCGCAGGGGTGTAATGAGCCGTACCCGAGCAGACGGCTGTCTCGTGTCCCGGGTTGAAATAATGCAGTTTGCTATTCGATATTTTCATCAATCGCATCAATCTTTTTCACGATCAATGCCATTTCATCTCTCAGCTGTTCAATCTTTAGCTCCATCTCTTTCCGCAGGGTATTGCCTCCCTTGGAAGAGACATTGAAGAACCCGACATTGTTTTCATACGTCTGCAATTCATTTTTCATGCGTTCGTAAGTGCGCATCATCCTGTCGCGTTCGTTGAATTTTCCTTTGCCGTGCCCGCTTTCGGCAAATGCCGTACGCGGCTGCCGGCGGTCGGACTGGACGTGGACGACATCCAGCCGTTCGTACTGCCGGTCTACGGCTGTCCGGAAATCTTTGTAGAGGCCGTCTTTTTCCTTGAAAGGCACATAGCCGATCGTGTTCCATTCGGCAATCAGCAGTTTCAGTTCGCTCAGCGCTTCCTCGACTGGCAATTCCCGATTCAGCCCGTTGATTTTTTTAATCAGCAACTGTTTGGTGGCAAGGTTGGTTGATTCTTCCGTCTTGTGCGAATAGAACAGTTTATTCTTTTGTTCAAAGAAATAGTCACATGCCTCACTGAATTGTTTCCAGAGGTTGTTGGTATGTTTACGCGCAATGGGACCAATCCTTTTCCATTCGTTCTGGAGGTCGATAATGGCTTTCGTCGCTTCTTTCCAGTCCGTACGGAGTTTCACCTCTTCCACCCTGGCAACCAGTTCCCGTTTCAGTTGGAAGTTTTTCTCAAATTCCCTCTTGACGGATTTGTAAAATGCATTCTTCTTTTCGAAATAATGGTCGCACACCGTGCGGAAACGTTCGAATATTTTATTATTCTGCTTTTTGGCGGCGAAACCGATGGTGCGCCATTTCTTCTGCAACGCGACGACTTCCAGGGTTTTCTTCTCCCAGTTCCTGAATGTCTTCAGCGATTCACAGTCTATACACTCAATGGTTTCACAAATAGCCGTTTTTTCGGCCAGGCATTTTTCCTCATGCGCCTTTAGCTTTTCAAAATGCGCATGATGATTCCTGTTGACCGCGGCCGAAGCTTCCTTGAAGCGTGCCCACAGGGATTCGCGAAGGTCCCGCGCTACCGGCCCGATGTCGCGCCACTGCAGGAACAATTTCTGCAACTGATGGTAGGCGGAGATGGAATCCGGTTCGTTTGCCAGTTTTTCGGCCGTTTCGCAAAGCGCTGTCTTCATTTCCAGGTTTTTCTTGAAGTCGTAGTCACGGAACTGGTTGTTGATCTTGATCAGGTCGTAAAACCGTTCGCTCTGGGTCTGATAGTTCCGCCACAACTCCCGCGCCTGTCCCTGAGGAACGGGATCAAGTTTTTTCCACTTCTGCTGGATTTCCTTAAACTCGTTGTATCGCTTGTGGAAATCGTCCTGACTTTCGACAAGCGCCTGCAGGCGGTCGATCAGCTGGAGTTTTTTCGCGTAATTTTCTTCCTTGAAGTGTTCTTCCTGCTCGTGAAGCAATGCTTTTTTTTGCTTGTATTCGGACAGCCATTCTTTCAACTGCGATGCCGTTTCGTCTTCCGGCGCCCTGAAATCAACTTCATTGCCGCCATTTTCAACAAAGACCCGCCGCAATTCGTCCGTTTCCGCCTTGTCTATCCGGTAATAAGTCTGCTTCAGTTCGTCCACCCGTTCGCGGGTAGACGTTTCGGCATGGGTGACCAGTTCCTTCAACTCGTCCAGGATTTCCTGCTTGCTGAGCATTCCCATGGCCCCCTCTTCGATGGCTTCCTGCAGTTCGCCGCAGAAATTGTCGGGCGTCGTCGGGAGTTCTTTCAATTCGGGTTCGTCGGCCGCTTCTTCTCCGCCGTCGGGATCTTCCGCCTCAGGCTCATCTTCCGCAGCCTCATCGTTGTCCAATACCGGCGCTGCTGTCTGGAGTTCTTGCTGTTCGGGTTCGCCGACTGCTTCTTCTCCGCCATCAAGATCTTCCGCTTCAGGCACATTTCCCACAGGCTCATCGTTGTCCAATACCGGCGCTGCTGTCAGGAGTTCTTGCTGTTCGGGTTCGTCGGCCGCTTCTTCTCCGCCGTCGGGATCTTCCGCCTCAGGCTCATCTTCCGCAGCCTCAT
>JAIRXI010000251.1 GCA_031268395.1 Tannerella sp.
CGATGGTCTGCCGCCTGTCGCCGCAGAGCGCCGCGACTGAAGACTTTTCGTGGGTCAGGCCCGGACTGGTGATGTGGGACTGGATGAACCGCTGGTCGGACTATGGCCCGGACGCGAACTTCGCGGCGGGCGTCAACACACAGGCCTACAAGCATTACATCGATTTTGCCTCGCGCAACGGGATTCCCTACCTGGTGATTGACGAGGGCTGGTCGGAAAATAATGCGGCGCCCATGGCGGTGAAACCGGCTGTGGATATGGACGAACTCGTGCGTTACGGGAAGGAGAAGAACGTGGGGCTGATACTCTGGATTACGTTCCGCGGGATTCAGGATGATTTCGACGACGACAGCTTTAACCTTTTCGAACATTTTTCGGGCATGGGCATCAGGGGGTTCAAGATAGATTTCATGGACAGGAACGACCAGGGTATCGTCAACTTCTACGAACGCGCCGCCGCTGAGGCCGCCCGCTACCGGATGCTGGTCGAACTGCACGGCTCGTACAAGCCGACGGGTCTGGAATACCGCTATCCGAACGTGCTGTCGTACGAGGGCGTGCGCGGCATGGAAAATCATGGCAAATGCATTCCCGACAACAGCGTTTACCTGCCTTTCATGCGCAACGTGACGGGGCCAATGTCGTTCACGCCCGGTTCGATGCTGAACGTGCAGCCGGAAAACTATCAGCAGGGACTGCGCCCGAACTTAGTGATGATCGGCACGCGCGTCCATCATATAGCTTATTATATCCTGTTCGAGAGCGGCCTGCAGATGATAGCCGACAGTCCGCGCCAGTTTGACCAGAATCCCGACTGCCGCGATTTCATCTTCTCGACGCCGGTCACATGGGACGAGACGCGCGCCCTGACGGCCGAAGCCGGTCAGTACGCTATCGTGGCCAAGCGTCACGGCGACAAATGGTGGATAGGCGGCATCACGAACAATGCGGAGAAAGTCCGCGAGTTCGACGTCCGGCTCGACTTCCTGCCGCAGGGACGGACGTTCCGTCTGACGTCGTTCGAGGACGGGCCGAACGCCGACCGCCAGGCGATGGATTACAATATCCGCCGGCAGGAAGTGAAGCGGGGCGATGTCCTGCATGTCACGATGGCGCGCAACGGCGGCTGGGCGGCAACGGTCGAATGAGCTGACCGGTACGTCCTGATTTATCCGGCGCAGCCTCCCCATGGCTGCGCCGGATTTGTATTTTATGCGGACGGAAATGGTGATTATTTTGAATTATATTTCAACATCATATTACTCCCGGTTTATAATATCTTAAACCTGATTACGCAAGGTTCGGGCTGTTCCGAAAGGCCATAAAGCGTACTGCCTGTTTCGTCGACGCAAAACAGGGAAATAAGACAGTTCAGACGATAGATGCGCAGGGGCTTTCCGGCATAGTCGAATACCAGAACGCGATTCTGCCGTTCATTTCCCTTTTCCGGCGGTGCGCCGTGATACAGCGTCCATATTTCCGTTTCGGTCAGCGAGCCGCCGTACACGTACGCGAATTTCGTTTGCCTGACGGGCGCTATCTGTTTTATTCCGTCCATCTCCCATTTCCCCAGTTCCGGGCTGAAGTGGTCGGGTCCCTGAATCCGCGCCAGCCGCCGGAGGCTGGAATCATATACTTCGATAAGGTCCGTAAATACGTAGAAAAGAACAATCCGGTCGCATTTTTCATGATAGCCAATCCGGTATTCAAAGAGCCTCTTCGCCAGCCAGCTATCCGGGACGGCGCCGTTCAGTTCGGGATAGGGGACGTGTACGGACGAATCCTTCTGTCCGGCGGAATCGTAGACAGTCAGCAGATTTTCCATATCGGGAAGCACGGAAGCCACCAGCCGCCCGTCCGGCAGGGCGACGGCTCCGGTAGCGCCGGCGTGCAGGCGAACGGTTCGCGACGGACGGACATCGCTCCTGACGAAAAAGTCCGGCGCCGGATATTCCGTCATCATGCCCGTCTGCATGTCGAAAGCCCACACATTTTTAGCGCCGAACTGCAGCGACCAGCAGTTAAGCCGTTCGTCCGGCCCGATGCCGTACGGGATGTTACGGGCTACGGCGTATCCCTTTTCCCCATGATACACGTGTACGAAATAGTCATCCGACGATTCGGTCAGAATCAGCAGCGAATCCCGGAATCCGATGCGTTCCGGTTTCCAGATACTGTCAAGAGGCAGTATTTCACCTTTTAAATCAATGGGAGCGCCAAAGTCTTCGTAGCTGTATGCGACGGCGTCCCGGACGGGTGCGGATCCGCCTGAAGAACATCCATACAGGCCACAGGCCAGCAATACAGGCAAAACGGTTCTCATGGCAGTTTCTTCAGATGACACGTCAGTATTTTAATTCCGCCGTCCCCTATCCGATTTTTCAAATCCCGGAGCATCGTTGTCCGAATCTGCCGGATGTCCTGAACGGCCAGCAACTCCACAAAGTCCTTCTCCTCAAAATCCCGGTCGCTGTCCACCAGGAGCGCAACCGGTACGCCTGTCCCCACCACCCGGGGGTTTGTATGGAACAGGAACGGCAGGATACGGGCATTTACAGGTTTAACAGGTCTGCCGATTATTACTTTACCGGCATCAATGATACATTTGATGTCCACCTGCGTCCCGTTTGTGTCGACCAGCAAATCCACCCGCGAACGCTTGGCTTTCATCAGTTTTTCGTCAAGCAGAACAGTTTCTGTCAGAGTATCCGCTCCGGGCAGCGCTTCCCACAGCGCTATTTCCAGACGTACGTCGCCGCTGTCCGGCTTGAATGAGAAATAAGCGACAGGTTCGCCATTCCCGGATGCGACAGACGGGAAACCGCTCATCGAACCGCCGCCGGCAACACGGACGCTGTCCTGAGCGGCGGCCATTGACGAAATGACCAGACAGAAGAAAAATAATGTACGTTTCATAATATCAAATGTTTTAAAATGGTGTTTGCGGGACAAAAATACGGATAAAAATCCATTCGGAATCTTTTTGGCAAATGTTTCCAGGGCAACCGCATCAAAATCAGTAATCCTTATAACCCGAAGGGTTGTATTTTCATAACCACAGACGGGCGGCAGCGCAGCCTGCGGAGAGTAAGGCATACATAATCGCGCTGCCCGGACAGGGCAGGACTTCGCTGCCGGTACTGTCCTGCCTTGCCGGGCAGTGGCAGGGGACAGAGCTACCCACCGCAGGCTATGCTTCGCTTACCGGCGGTTATGGAA
>JAIRXI010000289.1 GCA_031268395.1 Tannerella sp.
GGCTGCTGCGCCGGAAAAGTCAAAAATGCAGTATCTGCTCTTGATGGCGTCTCGGACGTCAGCGCTAATCTGGAAGCGCGTGTTGTAAGCATCTCTTACGATGACCAAAAAGTGAATCCGGATCAACTCAGGGAAGCCATTCAGGCTGTCAAGTATGAAGCTGTCGATTACGATCCGGATGAAGTGATTACACGAAACGTATCTTTTATCGCGTCCCAGATGGGATGCGGCGGATGTGCAAACAAAGTGAAGAAAAACATCGGCTCCGAAGCGGGTGTACTTAATGTGGAGGTGGATCTTCCGACAAAGGAAGTGAAAGTCTCATACGACGCCAATAAGTTAAGCGCAAATGAAATAAAGGGAGATTTTCAGAAGTTCAGTTACACGGTTACCCGGTATACGGAGAATGAAGCTGTCAAATATGCCCGTTTCAAACTGGAAGAGGTAAAGGATGCTTCGGCAATTGAACAGAGCCTGGCAAAAGAAGCCGGCGTCTGGGATGTTTCAGTCAATGCGCAGACGAAAGATGTTGCTGTCGCATACATTGCAGACCAGGTTACGGAAGAAAGTCTGGCTGAAATCATCCAAAAGCAGGATCTGAAACTGGCTTCCGCCGATTAACCGGATTACGGAGGGTTAAGGAGAAGGTTTTGAAAGAAGCCTGACCTGTCAGCGTGCGTTATCTGTTCTTTTGTAGGACGTTCTTCGGGCAATACGCGCCGTTTAATTGATATTTATCACAGAAAATTGTCATAAAACACTTGCACAATATTGATTATCGCGGCGGTGGATGAGTCATAGGTTTGTAATACAAATCTACAGATAACCTTTTCAAAACAATCCTTAATTATTTAATTATTAAAAATGAACAGTATCCTTTTTTATTCGCGCTCGCGATAATGGAGATTATCGTTGTTTTGATCCTTGCGATTTTTGTAATCGGACTTGTTCTGCTTATAAGAGATAAAAATCTCTCTTTTCAAAGTAAAATTTTATGGTTGTCCGCGCTCGTGTTTTTTAATTTCCTTGCATTGATTGCTTTTTTTATATGGAGAAGAAGTGACCGGAGCAGGAGAATGAGAGACAGCATCGTGTCATGACCGTTATTTAAACAAATTAAAATCACAATTTTAAATAAACATTTTATGAAAACCAATTTTAAATTATCATGTATTTTGCTGGGCTTTCTGTTATCTATCGGAGGCCTGAGCGCACAATCCCTGACGGGGAAAGTGGTAGACAGTAAAACCGGAGAGCCGGTCGTCGGCGCAGCCGTTCTCTACGGTAATAACGGAGAGATCACAAACGATAAAGGTGAATTTACGGTCAATAAAAGTGACGTCAAAGCCGGATTAGACGTGCGTTACTTAGGTTACAAAAACCGGCAGGTCGACCTGGCCGGCCAGGTCGATAACCTGATCATCCGCCTGGAAGAAGACGAGAAGACGCTGGACGAAGTCGTCGTGGTTGGCTATGGCAAAACGACGCGGCGGAAACAAACCGGCAACGTAAGCACCATCACGTCCGAAGTCTTAGCGCAATATACGGGCAACAGTGTGCTGGATGTGCTTCAGGGACGTGTAGCCGGACTTGCCATCGCCAAAAGCAACGGCCTGGCAGGCTCGACAACTTCTATTAATATCCGGGGGTTGAATACGCCAAGCGGCGCGGTCGGCCTTAGCGGCGGCCATGCCTGCTGTGGTGGTGGCGAACCGGTTGTCAATACCGAACCGTTGATTATTATCGACGGCATCCCTTTCATCAATCAAAGCATCTCTCCGCTGGAGCTTGGCGCCGTGGGAACGATTGGCCCGTTAGCCACGCTCAGCACATCGGATATCGAACGCATTGATGTATTGAAAGATGCCGATGCGACTGCCATTTACGGCTCGCGCGGGACGAATGGCGTCATCCTGATAACTACAAAGAAGAATTTGGATTGAACGCGTGCTCTCAGAGAATTTACAGTACATTTATCAAAGCGAAAGCACATCCTGATCCCTCCGGAAAAAGCGGTATCAGGAGTGCTTTCTTTCACAAAAAATTGTCATGGCAAAAATAAACAACATTTTCTATATAAACAAATTTTTCATCCTTTTATTTTCATGGATTTTATTTGGATGGTATGTGGTAGCTTCCGCACAGGAAAATAACAGAGAAGTAAAACTGACTGTCAGGGGAGTCGTCTACGATAAGATTACGGGGGAAACCCTGGCGGACGCCGGCATCTTTGTCAACGGCAGACGTGCAGGCGAAAGCAACCGGGAAGGCCGGTTTACACAGGATGTATCTTTCACGCAGGAAGAAGATTTATACATTGATCTGAAAATCGTTAAACAGGGCTACCGGACGCAAACGCTGCCGGTGGACGATCCTTTCCGGTTGCAGGTCGTGGAACTGCTTCGGGAGGGTGCAGTCGACCCGGACGTGGCCGCTCGTGCGCAAGTCGGCACACGCAGTCGTGTCGGGGCGGATGTAATCGAACAGGAACAGACGGCCAACACCCTGAATGCTATCAAAGGGCGTGCGACGAGCGTGAGGACGGAAGATGGCATACTGACGGTCCGCGGACAAAACAGTTTATCAAGAGAACTGTCACAACCTTTATATATCATTGATGGCGTTCCTTTCCCGGCTCAGGTTTTCTCGTCCGGCAGTTTGCCGTCAAGCCCTCTGAATGTGCTCAACACGACCAATGTCGAAAAGATAGAAATACTGAAGGACGCCGATGCAACGGCCATCTACGGAGGTAAAGGCGCCAACGGCGTCGTGTTGATTACTACTAAAAAGCAAAAGGAGACCAAATTGCGTATCGACGCATCGGCAAGCGCCGGGATTACCAGCGTGAACAGCTGGTACGATTTCCTTTCAACCGAAGAATACATCGATCTGCGACAGAAAGCCTTTGCGGCTGACGGCATCACGCCAGACATGTCGAACGCCTACGATTTGCTCGAATTTGGCGACAAATACCATACCGACTGGCAAAAGGAACTGATTGGGAAAGGCGGGAAAGTGTATACCGGCGCCCTGAGCGTGTCGGGAGGTAATGACCGGACGTATTATTACGTGAATGGGGATTACTTCGAGGCTGACAATATTTACCTGATGGAAAAGGGCGACAAGGAGCGCCGCATCAACACGCGAATACTGGTCAATCACATTGCCTACGGCGGGAAATTACAGTTCAACGCTTCGCTTGCGTTCAATACGTTCAATTCAAAATCAAGAGGACTGGACGCGGACGCTTATGTGGTGTACGCTCCCAACCAGCCCGTGCGCAATGCCGACGGGACGCTGTATTGGCTGGAAGGCAACAGCAGTTTCGATAATCCGCTAAAGTATAAGTATGCGAGACAGGAAAACCTGAACACGTCGACGCTGGGCCATTTCCAGGTACTGTATCGTCCGTATCACGAAATGGAGGCCAAAGTGGATGTCAGTTATACCCGGAACACCGCCGACCAGCTCGAAACGTTTACGCAGGATTATCTGAACCCGTATGCCTCCAACTCGTACAGGAACCGCCTGCTGGCCGGCGATTCCTACCGCGAAATATTCACGGTAGAGCCGCAGGTTAATTACAGCAAAACGCTGTCGGAAGGCGTCCTGACGGCTTTTGTCGGAGCTACGATACAAACGCAGAAAGCACAGAGTGACGATATGGAGTTGCGCGATTTCCCCGCGGAAAACATGTTCAGGAATTATGGTGCGGCAGCGGTCAAATACTCCGTCACCGGCAGCACCGATTCGAAAAAATATGCCTCCCTGTTCGGTCGCGCCACGTATGACTTCCGGAACCGTTATATTTTCAGCGGAACCCTGCGGCGCGACGGCTCTTCCATTTTTCAGAAAGGCCATCGCTTCGGGAACTTCTGGTCGGTATCCGGCTCCTGGATTTTCTCACAGGAAAGTTTTATCCGGGATAATGTGCGTTTCCTTGACTTCGGGAAAATAAAACTTACGCACGGTGTCACCGGCAACGACAACCTGGCTGCTTTCCTCTATCTGAACACCTATAGTGTGTCGCCTTATCCTTATGGAGGGAGCGCCGGCCTGTATCTCGGGCAGGTGGCTAACCCCGATTTTACGTGGGAGAAAACCCGCAAATCGGAACTGTCTTTAGATTTGGTACTCCTGAAAAACCGGCTGCAGATCATTACGGCGCTTTACCGGAACCAGTCCGGCAACTTTGTGGATGCAGTGCCCCTGACGAAACAGGCCGGTATGGAATCTTATATGAACAATGTGCCCGGCGCCACCATCCGGAACCAGGGCATTGAGATCGAACTGACCTCGACCAACCTTACGGTCGGCGCGTTCTCGTGGCTGACTTCGCTGGCGTTGACTATTCCGCAAAACAACCGGCTGATACGGTTTGACAATATCCTCAATACCTCATACGCCACGTCGCTGAAAGTTGGAGAATCGTTGAATGTGAAACGGCTCTATCGCTTCACGGGGATTAATCGGGAAAACGGCGTCCCGATGGTGGAGGATGTGAACAGGGACGGCAAAATCACCGTAGCCGACGACAAACAGTTCATCGGCGACATAGACGCCGACTATTATGGCGGCCTGCACAATTCGTTCCGCTATAAAGGGGTGCAACTGGACCTGTTCCTCTATTTTGAGAACAGGCCGCTACAGGAAGGGTTCCTGAAAACATTCTACTACCCGGCCGGCTATCAGGGGAGGAATATACCGCACGAATTTGCCGGGGACTATTGGAGCGTCGACAACCCGGACGGGAAATATCCAGGCCTGACCACAACGACGCGTTCCGATATCGGCTATGCCTATTATTACTATTACACCGAATCGGACGCGATTTATTCCGATGCGTCGTATATCAGCCTGAAAAATGTCGCACTCTCCTGGTATCTGCCCAAGTCCGTAACCGGCAAGCTGAAACTGCGGAACGCGCGCATTTATGTGCGGGGCGAAAACCTGAAGACCTTTTCGAAGTATAACAACTGGAACCCGGAAAGTACGACCTCCATTCCTCCGTTCCGCACCATTATGGCCGGTTTTACATTATCCTTATAATTAAAATTAAAGAAAGTAACTCTTATGAAAGTAAATAATATAATACGATACGTGTGGGGGCTGGCGGTTTCGTTCACCCCGGTTGCCTGCGACAGTTTTATGGAGGCGGATCCTCCGAGCAACATGATCATTCAGGAAGATGTCTACAACAACATCCATAATGTCCGGGCGGCCGTGAACGGGTTATATACCCAAAACCTGCTGTCGAACGGCCTTTTTTATTACTACCTGCCGTTTTATCTCACTCCGGTAGCCGATGATGCCTACCATACGTCCACCTCTTATGATAATTTGCGCTACAATACATACGCGCCGACCACTACCGAGATGGCTTATTTCTGGACGAACGCCTATCAGGCTATCTTGCTGAGCAACGACCTGATTGAGCATCTGCCGGCCACGGCGCTACCGGAGGAGGAGATACGGCAGAACATCGGCGAAGCCAAGTATTTCAGGGCTTATTGCTACTTTGTCCTGGCTTACCTCTATGGCGACGCGCCCTGGGTGACTTCGGACAGGATACTGGAAACGACGCTCCAGCCGCGAGACCCGAAAGAGATCATTGTCGGGCATATCATTCAGGATCTGAAAGATGCGGAAGAGGCGCTGGAGGGCAGCTCCAACCCGAATACGAGAGTGACCGCGACGGCGGCTTCCGCTTTGCTTGCACGCAATTACCTCTATCATCGCGAATGGCAGAATGCGGAGGCTAAGGCGGACGAGGTGATACGGACGTCGGGGTACAGCCTGGACGCGCCGGAGAATGTTTTCCTGCGGACGAGTAAGGAGACTCTCTTCCGCACGTCGTCGAGCGGTTCGTGGAGTTCGTACATCGACCGGGTATATATTGCACAGTTGTCGGTCAATACCAACTACCTGTGCCTGACGGATGATCTGGTCGCATCCTTCGAGGCGGGCGATTTG
>JAIRXI010000341.1 GCA_031268395.1 Tannerella sp.
CTGCCCGGAAACGGAACTCCGGGCGAAACTGACTTCGCATGTGCAACTTAATGTAAGGGAAAGGGCAAGCCGTGAGGCCTGCCCTTTTTCCGTTTCCGCCCGAACGACGAAAAGAACGACGAAAAGAACGATGAGCGATGAACGATGAACGATGAACGGGGGCATTGTTGAGGGTGCGATTTTGGGGTTGTCGGGCGATCATTTCATTTTTTGCCGGCAGGCTGTGTTCCGGGAGGGTCGGGCTTGCGTACCGCTCTGGACAGACGTCAGCCGGTAAAAAAACGGGGCGCGTCTAAGGACAGCCTCTGGTAGGTCATCAATTACCGTCAATTCAGCACCTTTCCCACTCCCCGTTTGAAAAGAAATCGTATCTTTGTCATCTGATTTTTATCAAATAGACATGTTATGAAAGCAATCGTTCGATTCATGGGACTGGTTTGCCTGTTGCCATGCCTGATGCAGGCTCAAAACGGGAATATGTATGACTTCACGGTAAAGACGATCGACGGCGAAGATTTTTCGCTGGCTGAGCTGAAAGGCAAGAAAGTGATGATCGTCAACGTGGCATCCAAGTGCGGACTGACGCCGCAGTATGAACAGTTACAGAGCCTGTACGAAAAATACAGGGATACGGGATTTGTCATTGTCGGATTCCCGGCAAACAATTTCGGGCAGCAGGAACCCGGCACCAGCGAAGAGATAAAGGCCTTTTGCACGCTTAACTACGGCGTTACCTTCCCGATGATGCAAAAGATTTCCGTCAAGGGCGACGACATGGCGCCGCTCTACAGGTGGCTCACGCAGAAAAGCGAAAACGGAAAGGAAGACAGCGAAGTGACGTGGAATTTCCAGAAATTCCTGATCGACGAAAACGGCAACCGGGTAAAATCCCTTCCGCCCAAGACCCTTCCCCTGTCGGAAGAAATCATTTCCTGGATCGAGGAATAATCCCCTCCCCCCGGACATCAATAACAACCAACTAACAGATTACTCATGACAAAAAGAACTATTATGGCCCTGTTTACCGTATGGGCCTGTGGTGCATGTTCGACGGACGGCGGGGCCTACCGGAATGCCGGCCTGCCTGTGGAACAGCGCGTAGACAACCTGATCCGCCAGATGACGACGGAAGAGAAGGTTGAACAGTTGCAAAGCCAGTTGCTCTTCCCTGACAAGTATGCCACGGACAGAAACTTCAAAGTGGGACATACCCGTAACGTCGCCCATTTCCTGCATTATGGGAAACCTGATCCGGTGAGTGCGTCCGAATGTGCCGAAGCGATCAACGAAGACACCCGGAAATCCATCGAAGCCAGCCGTCTGGGTATTCCCGTACTGCAGCACGGTGAAGCGCTGCACGGGGCACAGTGGGGCAATGCCACCTGTTTCCCCCAGAGCATTGCCTTTGCCGCCGGTTTCGACGAAGAACTGTACTTCCAGGTGGGGCAGGCTGTTGCGAAAGAATTGAGGGCGGTCGGCGTGCGCCAGGTATATGCGCCGGTGATCAACATCTCGCGCGATCCGCGCTGGGGACGCACGGAAGAGTCCTATGGCGAAGATGTGTTGCTGACCTCGCGCATGGGCGTGGCTTACGTCAAGGCGCTGGAGGAGGGCGGCGTCATTGCCTCTCCAAAACACTTTGTGGACAATTACGGCGACGGCGGCCACGACTCGTATGCCTCCAGCATGTCCTGGCGTACGCTGCGGGAAGTATTTCTGGAACCCTTCCGCGCCTGCATTGAAGAAGGCGGAGCGCGTTCGGTCATGGCGGCCTACAATTCCATTGACGGGACTCCCTGTTCCGTCAACGCAACGCTGCTGAACGATATTCTGCGGAAAGAATGGAAATTCAAGGGATTTGTCGTATCCGACTACGGCGGCGTCCACGGTGTTCATTCCGCCCACAAGCTGGTCGAATCCTATGCCGAGGCTCAGGCTGCGTGCCTGGAAGCCGGCCTGGATGTGGAACTGGCCAACGGATACGGTGACCTGCTCGCGCTGGTGCGGAGCGGGCGTGTCTCCGAAAAGACGCTGGATGCCTCCCTGCGCCGGGTGCTGACCGCCAAGTTCGAACTCGGACTGTTTGACGACCCCTACGCGGATGCCTCCAAAGCCGATGCCATTGTCCGCTGCCGGGCGCACAGGGATCTGGCACTCGAATCGGCGCGCAGCAGCATGACACTGTTGAAGAATGACCGTCAAACGCTGCCCCTGTCCGACAGGGAAATCAGGCGAATCGGCGTCTTTGGCCCGGGGGCGGACATCCTCAGTTTTGGCGGATATTCGGGAGGCTACGGCGGATGGAAAGGCGAGGGAGCCGTCACGCCTTACCAGGGATTGAAACGGCGTCTGGAAGGCCGGGCGGAAGTCATACTGCACGAAGCCGGCAGTGATGCCGCCGCACTGGTGCGCACCTGCGACGCGGCCGTGTTTTTTGCCGTCATCCGCGAAGGCGAAGGGATGGACCGCAGTCTGCTGGCGTTGCCCAGCCAGCCCGTGAAAGCGGCGGAAAGTACGGCTAACGCGCAAATCATCGCCGCCGGAAAAGACCTGACGATCCACCTGGACCAGGAGAAGATGATACGCGAACTGGCTGCCACCGGACGGAAGACCGTCGTCGTACTGCAAAACGGATCGACCGTAGACATCCGAAGCTGGAAAGACCAGGCGGATGCGATTCTCGAAGCCTGGTATCCCGGCGAACAGGGCGGGACGGCGATTGCCGAAACGCTGTTGGGAGACGTGAATCCCGGCGGACGCCTGCCGATAACCTGGGCACGACATGCGGGCCAGCTACCCGTTTATTATTACATCAAACCTTCCGGACGCGGGTATGGATACAACGACGACGACGGCAAACCGCTGTTTCCTTTCGGTTTCGGATTAAGCTACACGACTTTTGAATATTCGGGCCTGACGCTTCCCGGGAAGGTGCGGAAAGGGGAAGACATCCGGGTCCGGGTGACGGTGAAGAATACGGGAGAACGGAAAGGTGACGAGGTTGTACAACTCTACCTCAGCGGCGAACAGGCCTCCGTGGTGCGTCCCATGAAGGAACTGAAAGCCTTCCGCCGCATTACGCTGGAGCCGGGGGAAAGCAGGGAAGTGGAACTGGCACTCCCGTACCGCAGTTTCGGGCTGTGGGACAAAAATCTGACATTTGCCGTCGAGCCGGGCGTCTTCCGCGTATGGATCGGAAAAGATGCGGAGACGGTACTGCTTGAAGGACAGACGGAGGTGGAACCGTAAGAAATGAGGTTGTCTGTCCGGGACGAAGGCTGGCCGTATGGCTGTCATAAAGCGCTTCGTCCCATGCACACATGGTTTTACCGGCGCCCCGGCGGTTATACTGTATTTAATTACGCCTGTTTTTCCTGAAAATCCCGTCTACCTTTCGGCGAAAGGCAGCTACCGATTGTGGAAAGGTAGCTGCCTTTCGCCAATCGGTAGCTACTACCGCCCGTAAGAGTCTGCTTTCTGTCGACTGTTGTCTGCCTTTCCGCTATTTTAATCTACCTGTTCGCCGTTTTAGTCTACCTTTCGACCACAGAGAGCTACCTTTCGACCACAGGTACTTACCTTTCGCCCACAGGTACCTACCTTTCCACCATAGGTACTTACCTTTCGCCCATAGGTACCTACCTTTCCACAACAGGTACTTACCTTTCGCCCACAGGTACTTGCCTTTCCACAAAAGGTACTTGCCTTTCGCCCACAGGTACTTGCCTTTCCACAACAGGTACTTA
>JAIRXI010000068.1 GCA_031268395.1 Tannerella sp.
CGTCGAGCCAGAACTTGTTTTCGCGCAGCCAGGCCAGCGGCCAGGCGGCCTTGGAACGCGGATAGGCATGATGCCATTCGTCCGCGGCGACTTCGGCGGCAGGGTGGGGGGCGTTCTTCAGGACATTGTCCTCGCGCGAAGCCGTTCCGTTTTCGATCTCCCTGATTTCTTCGCGAATGCAGATCATCACTTCGACAAAACGGTCCAGTTCGGCCCGGCTTTCGCTTTCCGTCGGCTCGACCATCAGGGTGCCGTGTACCGGGAAGGAGAGGGTGGGGGCGTGGTAGCCGAAGTCGGCCAGCCGCTTGGCGATGTCGTTTTCGTCGATGCCGGCCGACGCCTTGAAGGGGCGGCAGTCCAGGATCAGTTCGTGTCCGACGCGTCCCTGTGCGCCGGTGTAGACGATGCCGTAGGCATGACGCAGGCGGGCGGCCAGGTAATTGGCGTTGAGGATGGCGGTGCGGGTGGCGTGCGTCAGTCCGTCCGTTCCCAGCAGGCGGATGCAGGCGTAGGCCACGGGCAGGATGCCGGCGTTGCCGAAGGGCGCTGCGGCGACGGCATGGCGGCTTCCGGCGGCGGCGGACGGGTGGGAGGGGAGGAAGGGGATGAGGTGGGCGGCCACGCAGATGGGGCCTGTGCCCGGACCGCCGCCGCCGTGGGGCGAAGCGAAGGTCTTGTGGAGGTTGAGGTGGCAGACGTCGGCGCCGATACGGCCCGGACGGGTCAGGCCCACCTGCGCGTTCATGTTGGCGCCGTCCATATAGAGCTGTCCGCCGCAGGCGTGGATCAGGGCGCACATCTCCCGGATGCCGGTCTCAAAAATGCCGTGCGTGGAAGGATACGTAATCATGCAGGCGGCCAGGCGGTGGCGGTGCGTTTCGGCCTGGCGGCGGAAGTCGTCCGGGTCGATGTTTCCCCGCTCGTCGCAGCGGACGGTCACGGGCGTGTAGCCGCACTGGACGGCGCTGGCCGGGTTGGTGCCGTGTGCGGAGGCGGGCAGCAGGACGATGTCGCGGTGTCCCTGTCCGATGTGTTCCTGATAGGAGCGGATGGCGCAAAGTCCGGCAAATTCGCCCGCCGCGCCGGAGTTGGGTTGCAGGCTGACGCCCGGCAGGCCGGTGATTTCGGCCAGGCAGGCGGCCAGGCTGTCGAACAGTTCGGTGTATCCTTCGGTCTGATCGGCGGGGGCGAAGGGATGGATGTGCTGAAATTCGGGGCGGCTGAGGGGGAGCATCTCCGTGGCTGCGTTCAGCTTCATCGTGCACGAACCCAGCGGGATCATCGCGTGTGCCAGCGAAATGTCCTTGCGTTCGAGCCGCTTGATGTAGCGCATCAGTTCCGTTTCGGTATGATATTTCCGGAAAACATCCTGCCGGAGGAAGGCGGAGGTGCGCACCCGTTTGGGGTCGAGATGGAGCTGCATCGGGACGCTGTCGTGCAGGGTACGGTCGGCGCCGGCGGCGCTCGCGAAGATGTACAGCAGTGTGCCGAGGTCGGTGAGCTGCGTGGTTTCGTCGAGGCTGATGCCGATGTCGCCAGTGGCGAAGTAGCGCAGGTTGACGCGACATTCCAGGGCAATGTGGCGCAGGGCGGCGAGCGAAGCGTGTTCCGGCGCGGCGATCTTGAGCGTGTCGAAATAGTTCCGGTTCAGCTGCCGGTATCCCGTTTTTTCCAGTTCGCCGGCGAGGAATCCGGCGTACGCATGGATGCGCGTGGCGATGTGGCGCAGTCCTTCGGCGCCGTGATAGACGGCATAGAATCCGGACATGCTGGCCGGGAGCGCCTGGGCGGTGCAGATGTTGGAGGTGGCCTTTTCGCGCTTGATGTGCTGTTCGCGCGTCTGGAGGGCCAGCCGGAAGGCGGGGCGGCCGTGGGCGTCGACCGAAAGGCCGACGACGCGTCCCGGAAGCAGGCGCCTGTATTCGTCCTTTACGGCAAAAAAGGCGGCCGACGGCCCTCCGCAGAACATGGGTATGCCGAAACGCTGACTGCTGCCGAATACGACGTCGGCGTCCCACTCGCCCGGCGGCACCAGGAGGGCGAGGCTCAGCAGGTCGGCCGCCACGGCCACGCGCGTGCCGCGGCTGTGGGCGGCGGCCACGAATCCGGCACAGTCTTCGACCGAGCCGTTCCCGTCGGGATACTGGAGGATGGCGGCGAAGACGTTGTCCATCGACGGACTCCGGCGCCAGTCGCCCGTGACTACTTCAATGCCCCGCGGCGCCATCCGGGTCCGGATCACGGCCTGCGTCGTGGCAAACACGTTTTCGTCCACAAAAAGGCGATTCGCTCCGGCCGTTACCTGTTCGCGGCTGCGGGCGGCGTGCAGCATGGCGGCGGCTTCGGCGGCGGCGGTGGCTTCGTCCAGCAGCGAACAGTTGGCCAGCGACATGCCGGTCAGCTCGCAGATCGCGGTCTGGAAATTGAACAGCGCCTCCAGGCGTCCCTGCGACACTTCGGCCTGGTAGGGGGTGTAAGAGGTGTACCACACCGGGTTTTCAAAGACGTTCCGCAGGATGGGCGCCGGGCAGACGGTGTCGTACCATCCGGCGCCGATATACGACGTGAACACCCGGTTTTTGGAGGCCAGTTCGGCCATGTGTTCGCTAAATTCGCGTTCGGTCATCGGCTCGGGAAGGTTCAGCGGCTTCTCCAGGCGGATGTCCGGCGGCAGGGTCTGTTCGATCAGTTCGTCGACGGAAGTTACTCCGACAGCGTCCAGCATCGGAGGGAGGTCATCCGGGGAAATGCCCGCATGACGGATGGCAAATATATTGGTATCCATTTGAAAATAAAATTATTGTATAAGGGTTGTTTTTTTGACTGTTACTTTTTGAGAAAGGGGTTGTGCTGTTTTTCAGCCAGGAGGGTGGTGGGCGGTCCGTGTCCCGGGAAGACGGCCGTATCTTCCGGAAGGAGGAGAAGGCGTTCCCGGATGCTTGCCATCAACGTGTCGAAATGGCCTCCCCACAGGTCGGTCCGCCCGATGCCGCCCTGAAACAGGACGTCGCCGGCAATGACGAACCCGTCCTGCGGCGCGTAAAACGAGAGGCTGCCGGGCGAGTGGCCGGGCGTATGCAGTGTGGTCAGTTCCGAATGGCCGAAGGCAATGGTTTCCCCGTCCGTCAGGAAGCGGTATCCCGTTTCTGCAAACCGGACCGGAAAAGGGAGATGCATGGCCCGAACCTGCGCTTCGGGCGAGGGCAGTTGCTCGACGTCGTTCCGGTGCGCTTCCGGCTGGAGGCCCCAGGTCTGCGCGGCAAACCGGTTTCCCAGCACGTGGTCGAAATGCAGATGCGTACAGAGGAGGCGTTTCACCGTCAGCTGATGCCCGGACACGTAATCGCTCAGCTGCTTTTCTTCGGCGGGCGTCATGCAGCCGCAGTCGACAATCGCGGCTTCTCCCGTTTCGTCGTGCAGCACGAAGGTGTTTACGGCCACCATGTTGAATGTAAATGCCCGGACGGTAATCATAGCTGTATGTAGATGACTTTTTTCTCTTTGAAAAAAGGGTCCTTGTAACAGTCTTCGAGCGGCAGGACGACGGCCCGCTGGCGGAAGGGCCGGACTTCGTGCTGCACGTCTCCGCCTTTGAGGCATATCAGGCCGTTGGGCAGTGCATTCTGCTGTTCGCGGCGGATGTTTTTCCGGGCCAGTCTGGCCATGTCGGGCAGGGGCATTACGGCGCGGCTGACGACAAAGTCAACCTGCGCCTTTTCGTCTTCCATGCGGCAGTGGCGCGCCGTTACATTTGTCAGGCCGATGGCCTCGGCGATGGCCTGCACGACTTTGATTTTCTTGCCGGTGCCGTCGATCAGGAGGAACGATACTTCGGGAAAGAAGATGGCCAGCGGAATGCCCGGAAAGCCGCCTCCCGTACCTGCGTCCATCACGAGCGTGCCGTCTCTGAAGCGAATCATCTTCTCAATGCCCAGCGAATGGAGTACGTGACGGAGGTAGAGATTTTCAATATCTTTTCGGGAAATGACATTGATTTTGGCGTTCCAGTCCATATAAAGAACCTGGAGGGCAGCAAACTGTCGGATTTGCTTCCCGTCCAGGTTCGGGTAACAGGTTTGAATGATTTCCATTCCGTTCAAAAGGCAATGGCCGCCAGCGGACTGTCTGCGCGAAGCAGATGCCTGACCGTTTCGTATGGCAGCTGTACGACAACAGGGCCTACGGCGTAGGCGGCAATATCATATTCATTATATATATAGGTAATGCCCGTATCGTCCACATAAAAATTCCCGTTAGGAGCGATTTCGCTGACGCTGAGAAAGCCGACATTTTCCAGTTCCGGCGCACTGTCCACGTTGTTGGACGCGGAGATATTGTCTACGATAATTTTGGCCAGATCCTCCCGGTAATCGTCGATAAAGAGGTCTTTTTCGCTCAGCGCCCGACCGGTTTTCAGGTCGATCACCCGGTTGACCTGCTTGTGGTTGTTATGTGCGCCGCCGCTGAAAGTCTCTCTGCCGACCGTCACGCTCAGGAGGTCGTCCCGGTTATAGAGAATCCGGTTGTTCGACGTCTGATAATACTCGAATGCCGGCCTGTCTTCATCCTGGACTTTATCTTCATCCCTGATCATGTTGCTGATATAGTCATCTGCATATTTTTCCGCCGCTTTTTCCGGCGTCATGTTCGCATAGTCGCTTCCGAAATAATCAAGGATAAACAGTTTCTGTACCGATTTCAAAATGCTTTTGTCGAGAAAGTCAACCGGATAGATGAAACTGAGTTGCAGGGAACAGTTGGGTTTTGTGTCGGCGCTGGCGGAGTGACAGGTTCTGTTTACCACGACCGAATCCCATTGCACATGGTTTTCCGCTACTTCTACCCTGCCTTTATGAGTGCAGGAACACAGGGCGATTCCACCCCCAATCAATAAGATTTTAAAAAACATTGTTTTCATCACGTTGATAATTATAGATAATGATGCAAATATAGCGATATTTTCCGTGCGTGGAGAAAAAAAACTATTATGATTTCCTAAATTACATTTTTTCACATCAAATTCTATTGCTGGCTGGCGAAAAAACTGTACTTTAGCGTGCTCTTTTGGAAGAGCGATTTTAATACATATAAATATATTAATAAATGACTGAACAAGACAGAATTATTGCGGTTGATATTGATGAAGTAATGAAATCGGCCTACATTGATTATTCCATGTCGGTGATTGTTTCGCGAGCGCTTCCCGATGTCAGGGATGGATTTAAACCGGTTCACAGACGTGTGCTGTTTGGGATGAATGAACTGGGCAATACATCCGATAAACCTTATAAGAAATCTGCCAGAATTGTAGGAGAAGTATTGGGTAAATATCACCCGCACGGCGACTCGTCCGTGTATGGAGCCATGGTGCGCATGGCGCAAGTGTGGTCACTCCGTTACCCGTTAGTGGATGGACAGGGAAATTTCGGCTCGGTCGACGGCGACAGTCCGGCGGCCATGCGTTATACGGAAGCCCGCCTGAGCCGGATGGCAGAAGAAATGCTGCGCGACATTGACAAGGAGACGGTTGATTTCCAGTTTAATTTTGATGATACGCTGCAAGAGCCGAGCGTCCTGCCGACACGCCTGCCGAACCTGCTCATTAACGGGGCTTCGGGTATTGCCGTGGGGATGGCGACCAATATGCCGCCCCATAACATCGGCGAAGTGGTAGATGCCTGCATCGCCTGCATCGATGCGAAAGGCGAAATCAGTGTCGAAGAACTGATGAAGCATATTAAGGCGCCGGACTTTCCGACGGGCGCCACGATATACGGCTATGCCGGTGTGAAGGAGGCTTTTGAAACGGGCAGGGGACGTGTCGTACTGCGCGGGAAGGCCGAGATTGAAATGGATGGCCCTCACGAAAAAATTATCATTTCCGAGATACCTTACATGGTCAACAAGGCGGAATTGATTAAATACATTGCCGATCTGGTGAACGAAAAACGCATCGACGGCATATCCAACGTAAATGACGAATCCGACCGCAACGGGATGCGTATCGTGGTAGACGTGAAACGCGACGCCAATTCCAATGTGGTATTGAACAAACTCTACAAACTCACGGCATTGCAGTCGTCGTTCAGCGTGAACAACATCGCGCTGGTGAACGGACGCCCCAAACTGCTGAACCTGCACGATTTGATTACCTACTTTATCGACCACCGGAAAGATGTGGTGCGACGCCGTACGCAGTATGAATTGCGAAAGGCCGAAGAGCGGGCGCATATTCTGGAGGGTCT
>JAIRXI010000085.1 GCA_031268395.1 Tannerella sp.
CATGGTACAAATGTAGCACTTTTTCAGCTTGCGTCACCCATTTCGGTGATGCAAAATTCATAAATATCAGAATAGCAGCTAATTGCGAAATTTGACTTTTGGAAGTGTCAAAGTCAGGAAATAGGGATTGACAAGGGGCTATGAACGTTCCTATTACCGGTTAAACTTCCGAATTATAAATTGACATTTCCCATTTCTGCATTTCGCACGGCGTTGGCCTGATCGGTCATTTTTCTGTACAGCATCCATATCGTGCATTGGGGTATTACATTTCATTTCTTCATTTTCACGTTCAACCCGTTCATTATGAAGAAGGGTATAATAACGTCTTTCTTGAATGGGAAGATCCAATATATCCTGAATCACTGGTAAAACCATGTGTCCATAGGGCGAAGCACTTTATGACAGCCACACGGCAAACCTTCGTTTCGGACAGACAACCTCATTTCCACCGTAAGCATTCCGCGAACGCCGTATTTTCATATATTATTATAGTTCAGCTAGTTATATGCAAAAACTCATGTTCTCACAGAATGAAAATCATCGTTATTATCTGTGCGCTTTGGGCACGGATATGCACAAGGGTTTTAATATCCTTTCCCTTTTTTACCGCATATGGAGCGGAACTTTATGACTCTGTCATCATACCCATACGCCCCGTCATCCCCCTTTTTCCCCCGGCATCGCCGGGGCGGGGTCTCGCAATGACGGGGCACGACAGTCGCGATGACGGCGCACGGTGGACACCTGCCGGGGCGGTGTCCATCCGCTTGTCTTACCCTGCGCAAAATAAGGCCATTCCGAACACATTCCGTCCCTGGCCGGGACGGGCCGTTTTTTACCGGCAGGGCATCTTCCGGACACGACGGGGAAGCGTCTAATGGACATGTTGGGATAAAACTGATGTTCCGACAGATTATGCGGCCTGTAATACTCCGCCGGGCATAAGCCGCTCCGGTAATACGATTCAATATGGGCGAAGCCTTCCGCTTCGCATAGATGGCAACGGGGGAATGCGTCTCTTGACATGATTTTTCCCCTGCAAAGGTAGACGATGCATGGAGCGCGCGCAAGATATATTTGACCGAAGGCTTATCATGCAGCGTGTTGCCGCTGGCGACTGTCAGTCAACCGTCCCGCCGGGGACGGCGCGTAAGAGGGAATCCATTGCCTCAATGGCCGGCGACCCGTAACGGTATTTCATCAGGCTGAAATCATCCAGGTAAATATGGTGGAATGCCGTATCCGCCGTATTCAGCCAGATATATCCGTACACCCGGTCTACCCGTCTGGTGGGAATGGTTTTCAGGTAAATCTCATGGCGTCCGTCCCGGCCGGCCGTACTTTTTACGGAAAGGGTGGTGTCGCCCTGATGCGCCCTGAGATGCGCTTCGACAGATGCCTGCATGTCCGGCGCAAGGCCCCACGCCCGCCATCCCAGCACAAAGACGCTCCCGGACGAATAAGGCTCGTCCGGCCGGAAGTCGAAGATCACCCGGCGGGAAAGCGACCGTGGCGAAAATGCATAATATTTCCGGAAAACCCACAGATCCAGCGAATCGGCATTCGATGCCGGAGCAATGTCGGGCTTGACATCTCCAATGGCTTCCATCCGTGCCCTGACGTCTGCCAGCGCCAGATTGTATATCCTCATATACCGCTCCAGATGTTTTCCGTACCAGATCATGGAACTGTCATACTCGGCTTCCGTCAGCCGGTGTTTTCCGAACACAGACCGGTAGAGCGCCCGCCGTCCGGCGGCTGTCGGATAGGCCGCCGGTTCCGTGTATATCATTGCCTCGGCCAGTTGCACGTCGACCATCACTTCCTTCATTTTTTTTTCGGGAATGATGCCGTCAGGCGTCCGGCTGCAGCCGGAGAGAAGGATGGCGGCGAAGCATACAGCCCTTTTCCAGCGCGTATCGGGACAGGTCTTCGACATGAAACGGCCTATTTCGAGAAACTGTCGGAAAGCTGTCGGCGGTAAAACAGCAGCAGGATGGCCACACCGACGCAGATAGCCGAATCGGCGAGGTTGAAGATCGGACGGAAGAAGATAAATTCCTCGCCGCTCCATAGCGGGAACCATTCCGGATAGTGCGTCCGTATCAGAGGGAAATAGAGCATGTCCACCACTTTCCCGTGTAAAAGGGTGGCATAGCCGCCGCCTTCAGGCAGGAAGGTGGCAAGCTGGCCATAACTGTGGTCGAAAATCACGCCGTAGAACAAACTGTCGATGATGTTCCCCACCGCCCCGGCAAAAATCAGGGCGATACAGGCGATGTATCCGAACGAAACGTTACGGCGTATCAGCCGGAAGATATAGTATCCGATGGCCGTCACGGCTACAATCCGGAAGACGGACAGTATCCACTTGTCCAGGAGTTCCATGCCGAACGCCATGCCGGGATTTTCCGTGAAGTATAGCTGAAACCATGAAAAGAGGTGGATGCTTTCATGCAACTGCATGTGTGTTTTTACCCAGATCTTCAGCGTCTGATCAAGGATGAGGAGCAGGACGGCGATCGCCGCCGCTCCCCACGCTTTCCTGTGTTTTGACTGCATAACGTTACTGCTTTCTGTTTCTGACCGGACCTGTTATTTCGCCTTGCCCTGTTTCGCCTCAATGCTCAGCGTTGCATGGGGCACCGCACGCAGACGCTCCCTGGAAATCAGTTTTCCCGTCTCACGGCAGATGACGTAGGTCTTGTTTTCGATCCGGATCAGCGCAGCCTGCAGGCTCTGAATGAATTTCATCTGACGCTGTGCCAGGCGGCCGGCCTCTTCTTTCGACAGGGTGGCTGCGCCTTCTTCCAATACTTTGAACGTGGGCGACGTGTCGGAAACATCGTTCCCGTCCGAATTGGTCAGTCCGCCCCTCAACAAATCATAATCCTTCTTTGCCTTGTCCAGCTTTTCCAGGATGATTTCCCGAAACTCTTCCAGTTCCGCATCCGAATATCTCGTTTTCTCTGCCATAATTCAACTTTATTATATAATTACACTTTCTGTTTCCCGTCCCGAACAAATCCCGGGACTTTTATCCTGCTTTCTCTATTTTTACATACGCACTGAACTCGTCCATGTCGAACGCCGTTCCGTCCGGCAACTCGTCGCCGGTCACCTCGACAGACACCGCCAGCACCTGGCCGGCAATATATTCCCGGTGCGATTCCAGCGCCGCATTCATCGCATCCGCCCCGCTGGACGGACGGATAAAGACACGGATTTTGTCCGTAATCTCGAAACCACTGCTCTTGCGCAGGTGCTGGATGCGGTTCACCAGTTCGCGCGCCAGCCCTTCCCGGCTCAGTTCGCCGGTCACCGTAATATCCAGCGCAATCGTCAGCGTGCCGTCATTGGCCACCAGCCAGCCGGGGATGTCTTCGGAAATGATTTCCACATCCTCCAGCCTGACAACCGCTTGCTGCCCGTCGACAAGGAACGAAAATTCGCCGTTCTTCTCGAACGTCGCGATTTCCTGCCGGCTCATGGACCGGATCGCTTCAGCCAGCGGTTTCATGATTTTTCCATATCGGGGGCCCAGCTTCTTGAAGTCGGGTTTAATTTTTTTCACCAGCACATCGCCCGTGTCCTCCACAAACTGCAGGGACTTTACGTTAACTTCATTCAATATCAACTTCTTCACAGCCTCAATATCCTCTTTCCGGTGCGCGTCCGTGGCGGGAATCATGACGGTTTGCAGCGGCTGCCGCACCTTGATACCGACTTTCCGGCGAAGCGCCAGCGCCATGGACGAGATGGTCTGCGCCAGCTGCATCCGCTCCTCCAGCAGGGAATCGACCGCCTCCGCCCGACAGGTCGGAAAGCTCGCCAAATGTACAGATTCCGCCGACTCGCGTCCCGACGTCCGCGTCAAGTCCCGGTAGAGCCGGTCGGCATAGAACGGCGCAATCGGCGCCATCAGTTTGCTGACGGTTTCCAGACAGGCATACAGCGTCTGGTAGGCGGAAAATTTGTCCGCCGTCAGGCCCCCACCCCAAAAGCGACGGCGGTTCAGTCGAACATACCAGTTGCTCAGGTGATCGTTGACGAAATCGGAAATGGCACGTCCGGCGCGGGTCGGTTCGTAGGTTTCGTAATATTCACCCACCTCTCTTGTCAGCGAGTGAAGCAGAGACAGAATCCAGCGGTCTATCTCCGGGCGGTCTTCCGGCGCGACCTCCGCCTCCCGGCCGGTAAATCCGTCCACGTTGGCATAGAGCGCGAAGAAAGAATACGTATTGTATAATGTGCCGAAAAACTTGCGGCGCACTTCTTCGATGCCTTCGACATCAAACTTGATATTGTCCCACGGCGACGCGTTGGTAATCATGTACCAGCGAAGGGCGTCCGAGCCGTACCGTTGGATGGTCGCAAACGGGTCGACGGCGTTGCCCAGGCGTTTGGACATCTTGTTGCCGTTCCTGTCCAGCACCAGCCCGTTGGATACGACCGTCCGGAACGAAACGCTGTCGAAAACCATGGAGGCAATGGCATGAAGGGTAAAAAACCAGCCGCGCGTCTGGTCGACGCCTTCCGCGATGAAGTCGGCCGGGAAATCCGTGCCCAGGCTCTTTTCGCTGAAGGGATAATGTATTTGCGCATAAGGCATGGAACCCGAATCAAACCAGACGTCGATCAGATCCGTTTCGCGTTTCATGGGGCGACCGGTAGCGGAAACGAGCACAATTTCGTCTACCATGGGGCGATGCAAGTCAATTTTCTGATAATTTCCGGCGGAATAGTCGCCCGGTCGGAAGCCTTTCTCCCTGTAGGAATTGCTTCCCATGATTCCGGCAGCTACCGCCTTTTCGATTTCACCGTAAAGTTCTTCCACGGAACCGATGCACACTTCCTCCGTCCCGTCTTCCGTCCGCCAGACGGGCAGCGGCGTCCCCCAGTAGCGACTGCGGCTCAAGTTCCAGTCCTGCAGGTTTTCCAGCCATTTGCCGAAACGTCCGGAGCCGGTGCTCTGCGGTTTCCACTGGATGGTATCGTTCAATGCTATCATCCGTTCGCGGCAGGCCGTTGTCCGGATAAACCAGCTGTCCAGCGGGTAATACAATACCGGCTTGTCCGTCCGCCAGCAGTGTGGATAGCTGTGCGTGTACTTTTCTGTTTTGAAGGCCAGCCCCTGCCGTTTCAGCATGATGCAGAGATCTGCGTCCAGCGTGACGTCCCGTTCCGTCAGACTCGGGTCATATTCATTTTTGACGTAACGGCCGGCATACGGTTGATACAGTTCCACATTCACGTTCGTGGCCACGAATGCCTCATCCAACTCTTCCAGCCGGAAATAGCGTCCCTGCAAGTCGACCGCCGGACGGGAATTGCCCTGCCTGTCGCGCAGCAGCATCGGCGGCACGCCAAAACTTTTGGCCACGCGAGCATCGTCGGCGCCAAACGTCGGCGCCATGTGCACAATGCCCGTACCGTCGTCCGTCGTCACAAAATCGCCGGATATCACGCGGAAAGCTCCTTTGCCGGGATTATACCACGGGATCAGTTGCCCGTATTCCATCCCCACCAGATCGGCGCCTTCATATTCCGCACCGGCAAGCTGCCAGGGAACCAGCCTGTCGCCCGTGCGGCAGTCTTCCGGCGTCAGGCCTTCGGCTTTTGCGCTGAAGTGAGCGCCGACCAGATCCTTTGCCAGGACAACCGTCACGGGTTCGCCGGTACAGGGATTATACGTCCTCACGGCGACGTAGCGGATTTTCGGTCCGACGCAGAGCGCCGTGTTGGACGACAGCGTCCAGGGTGTCGTCGTCCACGCGATAAAACAGGGCGTGCCCCAGCCGGTCATTCCCGGCAGCGGGTTTTTAATTTTGAACATGGCTACGACCGACGTATCCTTTACGTCGCGGTAACAGCCCGGCTGGTTCAGTTCGTGCGTGCTCAATCCCGTCCCGGCCGCCGGTGAATAGGGCTGTATCGTATATCCCTTGTAGAGTAATCCTTTTTCGTACAGTTTTTTCAGCAGATACCAGAGGGTTTCGATGTAGCGGCTTTCGCAGGTGACGTAAGGGTGCTCCATGTCGACCCAGTAACCCATTTGCTGCGTCAGTTCCTCCCATTCGCGGGTATATTTCATCACGTCTTTCCGGCAGGCGGCGTTGTAGTCGGCCACCGAAACCGTCTTTCCAATATCTTCCTTTGTAATGCCAAGGGCTTTTTCCACGCCCAGTTCCACGGGCAGGCCATGTGTATCCCAGCCAGCCTTGCGCCTGACCTGAAAGCCCTTCATGGTCTTGTAGCGGCAGAATATGTCCTTGATGGTACGCGCAATCACATGATGAATCCCCGGCATACCGTTGGCCGACGGAGGGCCTTCGTAAAATACGAACGAAGGACAGCCTTCACGGATGGCTACACTTTTCCGGAAGATATCGCCTTCCTGCCATTCTTTCAACACGTCCCTGTTTATTTCCGACAGGTCAAATGTGCCATATTCAGTAAATTGATGACTCATAACACTTCTAATCCCCGGCAAAAACAATTGCCTCCATTTAAAAATCGCCGCAAAGATAATGGTTTTCGTTAAAACAGAAAAGTATATTTGCGTGGCGAACTCTTTTTTGAAAGGTCGCAGTATATTTTTAACGCTTCGCGACCGGACAAACGGACGATCACATGCAACGTTTTTTTACGCCAGATGTGTCCGGTCGTAGCCGAACTTTTTCCGAAGGATGTGGAGGGCGTACTCGTCGCCCCGTTCGGCGGCTTTCACATACCATTTCATGGCTTCCGCCTCATTCTTTTCAACACCGCGCCCGGCCGCGTACATCGCGCCCAGATGATTCATCGCATTCGGAATCCCCTGCTCAGCGGCTCGCAGATACCATCGGGCAGCGGCTTCATGACTTTGTGCAATGCCACGTCCCAGCGCGTAATGATTGGCCAGGTTATACTGCGCCCTGGCGTGCCCCTGTTCCGCCGCTCTGCAATACCATTCCACCGCCTCCGCATCGTCCTGCAAAACATCCTGTCCGATTTCATACATAAATCCCAGATTGTTCTGTGCCCTGGCATTGCCCTGCTTAGCCAGCGTGCGCAACTGTCGAATGGAATCGGGTTCTTCCGGTTGGGTCGCCCCGGGAATTTCGCGCTCCATATTATTCTCTTCCGGCGCAGGCATTTCACAACTTTCCGGCAGTTCCTCCGGAGGCGTTACCACTTCCGGCAGTTCGCAACGCTCTGAAATATCCTCCATCAGACCCGCCGCATTTTCGGGATCCGCTTTTTCCTCTTCCGGCGCAGGGATTTCGCAACTTTCCGGCATTTCCTCCGGAGGCGTTACCGCTTCCGGCCATTCGCAACGTTCGGAGAGGTTCCCACTCAGGTCCGTTATTTCACGGGGCGTGGCCGGGTCCTCCACCTCCCGAATTTCGTGCAGAGGTTCCCGTGCGGGAATTTCCTCCTGCTCGGGAACGGGAAGGTTTCCGAATCTGTCTTCTTCTTCCGTATCGCCTGCGGCAAAAACCCGCAAGGCGCATGTCCACGGTTTGCCTTCATGCAGCCGACCGGCTTTCAAGTTTTCGGAGACAGACCTTCCGGAACCGGCCGTCAGCGATTCGACAAACGCATCCAGCCGTGCAGTCGTCTCGGACAGATCGCCATAAAACGGGCTGATGCATACGAACTGGTTATACCCCTGCATATTGGCCCGTATCAATTCCGACAGGCCGACGGCCGAAACCGAATCCACATTCCGGATATTCATCAACAGATGCAGTTTGTCCCCCTGTGCATCGGCAGAAAAGTCTTCCGTCCGGAGGAGGTTGACGGATTTGCAGACAAGGCGAAGTTCGGCCCGCGGAAAAAACAGGTGTGCATGGAATGCGCCGCGCTTCAGGCAGGATTCCGAAGGGTGCACCAGTGTTATGCGCCGGATATGCTGATGCAGGCTCCTGTCTTTCAGGAAATCATGATAGACCATAAGGCTGATGGCCTGTCCGCCGTCATAGTCAATCCATTCAATTTCACGACGGAAGAAGGCGGGGGAAAGATGCGTGAACGCCCGTCGCAACCGCGCTTCGCAGATATTGCCATGCGTATAAAGAAAGGCGGCCATGGACGGTTCCGTCTCCGTCAGTTTGGGGCCGCACTTCAGTTCGTCAAGCAGTATTTCCCGCACTTCCTGCGGCAAATTGTGCATGAACTGTTCGGATACGGCCTTGATCTTTTGAAAGGTCGGATCCTCTATCGCCCTGACTACAAGCGAGTAATTAGTTCCTTTTTCTATCATTTTACGTTCTTCCCGCGACTGGTTTATTTGTTTAACGATTCTTTCCGGAAATGATTTATTCCGTTTATTTCCATGCAAATGTACGGGTTTTTATTTGTTTCGCCACAGGCGGGAAGAAAAATCTTCGGAATGTAACCGCAGTGTACACAGAATGACATCCTGGAGAAGCCTTCCAACCATCTGCTGCCGGGGAAAACGGAAGGCAGGATGCTGTCACCGGCAAACGCAGTGAAGCCGTCCGGGCCAGGATGCGCCGCCCGGCTTCCGGAAGAAACGCGCGCGGACACCGCTTTTTTACGTTGCATTTCGTTCCCGGAACCTCCGGACCCGCGTCGGAACGTCTCCGACGCCCTCCGGGACATCCCGCTTTCAATTTGAAGCGTCCCAAATACAATTTGGCGCGTCCCAAATACAATTTGGCGCGTCCCGGAAACAATTTGGGACGCCCCGGACGCAAATGGGAGCGATCCCATTTGAAATGGGAACAATCCCATTTCAAATGGGGACAATCCCATTTCGAATGGGGACAATCCCATTTCGAATGGGAACAATCCCAATTCGAATGGGATTGTTCCCAATTACGTCCGGGGAGTCCCATATTAACATTGGGGAGTCCCATACACTATTCGGGACGTCCCAAATGCTATTCGGGACGTCCCGAACGCAAATGGGGACAATCCCATTTCAAATGGGAACGATCCCAATTCAAATGGGATTGTTCCCAATTGCGTTTGGAAACGCCCGGATGGGAACCGGGGATTCCCGGAATCCGCTCGAAAAGAGCCGAATACCTTCGCATTCGTTCCGAAAGGTTCCTGTTATGTGTTTCGATTTCCTAAAGGGTTTCACTCGCATTGATCCGATGTGTTTTTACATAACTTATGCGGCAGCAGGAGACTCCGTTATAAACCATCGCATCTGTTTTAACGGGCGAAGATAAAAACGGTTTGTCGCCACTGTATTTGCGGACACAGTCATTTATCCGATCGCCAGTTTCATAATATAATCGTTCATGTAGAAGCCGTTGCCAATCGGGAAGTCGCCCTCCCGGTCGACGGACATACCCATGTGTCTGTAAAAGTGGAATGCCCCATTGCGGCGGTTCACGTTCAGTTCCATCACGCACGGTTCCGGATGCACTTCGCGAATGTAATTCACGGCTTCGCCAAACAGAAACCGTCCGGCCCGGCAGCCCTGGAAAGCGGGAAGAACGTAGATTTTATGCAGGTGAAAAAGATCCTTTTCCTGCTGCTCCACCGAAGCGTAGCCGCAGTCTTCGCCGTCTTTCGAGAGGATCAGGTAGACCTGTCCCGCCTCCATCTGCCGGCGGATCTGCGCCGGTGCATACATCCACTCCATCATGTAGTCCAGCTGTTCGGGAGAAAGAATCTCCCGGTAGGTATCCGGAAAAACCCGGCCCGCCAGTTGCTGAATCCGGCCGGCATCCCGGACGGTTGCTTTCCTGACGGCAAACATGTTCAGCATCTCTTCTCCCGGTTACAGGCTGTTCAGCAGGTCGACTTTCCCGTCGCCGACCAGTTTGAGGATCAGTTCGCCGAACAGCGTGTTCTGCCAGGCAAACCATTCGCGGGTAAACTTCGAGGCATCGTCTCTGTGGAACGATTCGTGAATGAATCCCGTTTCGCTGTCGGTTGTCAGCAGCATCCGCAGGCAGTCGCCGATTTCCCGGTCGTCGTTGCTGGTGAAGGCCTTCATCATGATGGACATGGGCCAGATCATGTCAGGCCCGATGTGCGGTCCGCCGATGCCTTCGCCCGCTTTGCCGCTGAAGAAATAGGGATTGTCGTCGCTCCAGACAAGGCGGCGCGTATTCCGGTACACCGGGTCGTCGACCGCCACATCGCCGAGGTAGGCCATGGCCAGCAGGCTGGGGACATTGGCGTCGTCCATCAGCAGGCGGTTGCCGAAGCCGTCCACTTCATAGGCGTAGACCGCTCCGTATTTCGGGTGATGGCAGATGGCATGTTCCCGGAGCGCGGTTTCCACTTCCGCTGCCAGCGCGGTACATTCTGCGGCCAGCGCCTCGTTCCGGTTGACGCCTGTCAGGATTTCCGCCGCCTTTTTCAGGGAAGAAACGGCAAAGAAATTCGAGGGAACGAGAAATTGCAGGATGGTAGCGTCGTCCGACGGACGGAAGGCTGAGGCAATCAGTCCGACCGGTTTCACCGGATTGCCCCATCCGCCGTTGGGCTGCGTGTCGGTTGCCACGGCCGTGATGCGCTGGAACCTGTACGGCCCGGGGTCTTCCCTGCGCTGCTGTTCGCGAAACGTTTGCAGGATGCGCCGGATGGCCTGCAGCCATTCCCCGGTGTTGAAAATGCTGCCGTCGCCGGTCACTTTCCAGTAGTGAAAGGCCAGCCGGAGCGGGTAGCAAAGCGAGTCGATTTCCCACTTGCGCTCGTGCAGTTCGGGCAGCATGTCGGTCAGGTCTTTCTCCCACTCGCTGCCGAGCGGGCCGTCGTTGAAGGCATTGGCATAGGGGTCGATGTTGATGCACCTGAACTGCCTGAGAATAACGCCCCGGAGCATTTTCCGCAACGCTTCGTCCTGCCGGGCGAACGCCACGTAGGGCCATACCTGCGCCCCGGAATCGCGCAGCCACATGGCATGGATATCGCCGGTGTAGACAAACGTGTCGTCCTCACCGTCGATGGCGCGGTAGTGCACGGTCGTATCCAGTGTGTTCGGGAAACAGTTTTCGAACATCCACGCGAGTTTGGGGACGGTGAGCAATTTCCTGATGCGCATGATTTCCTTTTCGACGGCTTTGGAGGTAAACAGCCGCTCGGATTTGGCGGGACGGCGGGTTTTCGTGTAATCGGCAAGAACGACCTGCGTATGGTCTCTCGCCAGGATCAGTCCGGAGGCGGCAGCCGTCTGGCTTCCGGACAGGCAGACGATCACCGGGAGGGCAACCGTCGCCGCTGCTTTTAAAAATTTTCCGTTCATTATTGTGCTTTATGCTGACAGGATGTTTTTTTCCCGTCTACGGCAAAGGTAGTCATTTATTTTATTGGTATGCCAACCTGTTTCCTGTGGCAATGGGGAATGGAGAGATCATTCGTCTTCCGCCTCTTCCGCGTCCTCATCGTCCTCCTCCCAGAGTGGCCGCTCCCGGCGGTGTTCCTGCATCCTCCGGGTCATATCCTCCACGAATTTTTCGGGGTCTTCGACAGTCGCTTCGGCCAGTATTTTCCGGATTTGCTCCACTCGCTCATTCAGGACATCCAGCGCTTTTTTAATGCGTGTCGCAAATTCAAAATCCTCAATCTTCGCGGCTATTTCGAGCAGTTGCTCCAGTTCATGTCTCGGAAGCGCAACAAGTTCGTCGTGCGAACAGGCCCGCACCCTTTCCAGCATCTCGCCGTCTTCGGGAGTGTACCAGTAAACGCGATTCTCCCGGTCGTTTTTTGCGGCCTCAATGACGGAAGCCATGACGAAAACTTCGCAGGGCGTACAGTACGCCATGGCAAGCGCATCGCTTGCTTCCGCCTTCGCCCGGCACTCCTTGCCCTTGTGGTCGGTGAAATAGATGGAGGCAAAGAATCGCCCGCTCCGCAATTCGTCTATCACGGTCTTGTGCATCTTGCCTCCCAGCGTTTTCATTATCTTCAAGAACATGATATGTGCCGGGATCGAAAATTTCTCCTGCTTAAAAATGCTTCGGAAAACAGTGCTCACGGCATACATCTCCATCGGCACGGTCAGCATGAGTTTTCCTTCCCCGTCGCTAAGATTGATAAGCCGCTGCCCGGTTATCTTATGGGTAGTCAAGTCGTACCCGTGTATTTTCAGTTCCTTGTCCATGATGATTTGTATTGACGGCACATTCGATAACTTTTATCATCGACTGTCCGTATTTTGAAATTAAAAACGCACAAAGGTAACAGTTATTTGTCAGGTTTGCTTGCGGCAAATATCAAAAAATCCAGCCGGAGAGAAAAAAGGCTGATTCTTTTAACCCGCATTGCAGCCCGTTCACCGAAGATATAACCTGGACATAAATCAACGGCGAGTTATGTGGAAACACCGAAAAGATTTGGAAATTCAAAAACTGCCGGGAGGAATGGTTGTTGCGTCACGCCCCGCGCGCGGCAGCACAAAATAATCCGGCAGAACCTGCGTTTATAAGACATGAAGACAAAAGGGTTTTGGAGCATCTCCGTATGCCTCCTGCTGACGTTAGCGAGTTGCCAAAAGGAACTGACCCGGCAACTGCAGGGCAAATGGCAATTGAAAACCGTTGAAGAGGCGGGCCATGTGTCAAACGTAGATACGGTCTGGTATAATTTCCAGTCCGAAGCCCTGTTTATGTACCAGATTTATCATGCCAACAAGGACTCGTTTTCGCACATGTACGGTTACAGGAGCCAGCCGGCGGAAAACAGGATTCAGCTGGAATTAATCTCCTATCCGCGTCCGGTGGACGAATTTCTGCCGCTGACCGACTGGAAAGATCGCTCACGCACCTTTACCGTTGAAAAAATCAATGGCAAACGACTTGTCCTCTACAGCGACAACAAAACGTATGGATTTATCCAGTTCTGAACAGGACAATCTGTAAACTTTTTTCAGGACGACAGAGGCCTCCGTTCACCGTTCATCGTTAAAGACACGGTTTTGGTCCGCACACGGAACATTCTCCACTTGAAAGTATTACCGTGCTCAGAGCCATAGCCGCTCCCGGCGGAAAATGCTTTTATGGGCCATGTTAAAAATATTCTTTGTACTTTTACGCCCGAAGAAATTATTAACTATATGAAAAAGTATACATTATTGCTATTAATGAGCGTTGCCTTGACGGCTTACGGTCAGAAAGACTACAACGCTTCGCTGTTCGGCATCATGTCGAACGGAACTACGCTGAACACGACTTCCATCCAGAAGGCGATTGATTACATCAGCGAAAGCGGCGGCGGCACGCTGCATTTTTATGTCGGAAGATACCTCACAGGGACCGTCTTCCTCAAGTCCAACGTTACCGTCAACCTCCACGAAGGCGCCATCCTCTTAGGTTCTACCAATCCCTACGACTACCGGGAGATCGAAAAGGTCCGGATGCCGGCGCTGGTAGCTGCCTGTGAGGCAGACAACATTGCCATTGTCGGGAAGGGCGTGATCGACGGACAGGGACGCGAACTGTGCTACAATTTTCTCGACCAGCAACAGAAGGGAGTCATGCCGGACGGAACCCGCTACGACCGTCCGGGCTATCGTCCGCAGGGGGTCTACCTCCGCGAGTGCAGGAACGTAACGGTCAAGGGCATCATTATCAAAAGCGCTGCGGGATGGACTTTCGAGCCTGACCAGTGCGAAAACATGCTGGTCGACAGCGTGACCGTACTCGGACTCGACTTCTGGAACAATGACGGCATCGACATCGTGGACTGCAAGAATTTCAAACTGCTGAACTCGTTTATCGACGCGGCCGACGACGCGATCTGCTTCAAGTCGCACGACGGCAACGCGGCCAGTGAAAACATCGAAATACGCAACTGCGTGGCCCGATCGAGCGCCAGCGCCATCAAGTTCGGCACCGTCTCGGCCGGCGGATACAAAAATATCCGCATCATCAACAACAGGGTCTACAACACGCATCGCTCGGCCATCACCATCGCCATTCCCGACGGCGGCTATGCAGACGGCATCCTGGTAGACAGCCTCTACGCCTACAACACGGCCAACGCCATCTACCTGCGCATCGGCGCCCGCAACACAAACCGTCCGCCGGGCACGCTGAAGAACGTGACCATCCAGAACATGTACTGTGAGATCCCCGCCGGCAAGGCCGACCCGGGCTATCCCTACGAAGGTCCGGTCGAAGACAATCCCCGCAACATCTCGCCCGCCAGCATTGTCGGACTGGAAGGCGGACACAATATCGAAAACATCACGATCCGCAACGTCCACCTGGTTTATCCGGGCGGAGGCAATGCCCACTACGCCCGTCGCGGTCTGAGTGCGGCCGAGCTGGATGCCATTCCCGAAATGCCCCAGTCCTATCCCGAGTTTTCGCAGTTCCGCGAACTTCCCGCCTGGGGATTCTGGGTGCGCCACGCACGGAACATCACGTTCGAGAACGTTACACTGACGGCCGCCGGACGCGACTACCGCCCCGCCATCGTGCTGCAGGAAGCCGACGGCGTCACGCTCAAAAACGTGACCTTTCAGGAACCGGGCGGACGAAAAAAACAGGTACATACCTACAAAACAAAAAATGTTGTTCAAAAATAATCGAAAGAAATTATGAAATACAGGATTAAATTACTGACAGCCGGTATCGCGGCACTGCTGTGCATACAGCCGCTTGCGGCAAAGGATTACGACGTGCGCGACTTCGGCGCCGTAAACGACGGCATCTTCATCAACAGCCGCATCATCCAGCACGCCATAGACTACGTCCATGCCAGCGGCGGCGGACGGCTCGTTTTCTATCCGGGAACCTACGTGACCGGCAGCATCTATCTCAAGTCCAATGTCACACTCCATCTGGAACAGGGCGCCACCCTGCTCGGTTCCACCAACCCGTGGGACTATGTCAAGGACGCCAGCGTGGGCTGGAAATCCATGATCTTCGCCATCCGCCAGGAAAACGTCGCCATCACCGGCGGGGGAACCATTGACGGACGCGGCTTCATCACAGCCAACAACCTGGTCAGATACATTCACAAAGGCATCTTCGACGACCCGCTGAAACTGGATCGCCCGAACGAGACCAACCGCCCGGAGAACATCTACTTCAGGGAATGTGTCAACGTCACGATTACGGGAATTACGCTCAAAGATCCCGCCAGCTGGAATCAGACCTACGACCAGTGCCGGAACGTTTACGTCGACGGCATCACGGCCGACTGCAAATCCTACTGGAACAACGACGGCATTGACATCGTGGACTGCGACGGCGTCGTAATCAAAAATTCCTTCTTTGATGCAGCCGACGACGTGATCTGCTTCAAGTCGCACGACCCCAACGCCATCTGCCAGAACGTGACGGTGGACAACTGCACCGGACGCTCGAGCGCCAACGGGCTGAAGTTCGGCACCGTCTCGCGCGGCGGATTCCGCAACTTCAAGGTCACCAACCTGACGATTTTCGACACCTTCCGGTCGGCCATCACCTTTGCTGCCGTCGACGGCGGTACGATCGAGAACATCCTGGTCGACGGCGTGAAGTCCATCAACACGGGCAACGTCATCTACCTGCGCATCGGCGACCGCTGGAGCCAGGGCAAAAAGCCCGTCCTGAAAGACGTCACCATCCGCAACGTCTATGCCGAAGTGCCCTTCGACAAACCCGACGCAGGCTACGGCTACGAAGGCCCGGTCGAAGACAATCCCCGCAACATCTCGCCCGCCAGCATCATCGGGCTGCCGGATCTGAGGATACAGAACGTGACGCTCGAGAACATCGAAATCGTCTATCCCGGCAGGGGCGATTCGCTTTATGCCAGCGTGGGACTGACGCCGGAAGAACTCGACGCCATCCCCGAAATGCGGACAGGCTATCCCGAGTTTTCGCAGTTCAAAGAATTGCCCGCGTGGGGATTCTACCTCCGCCATGCCGACGGCATCACCTTCCGCAACGTCACCTTCACCGCCGCCGCGCCCGACTACCGTCCGGCCATCGTGACGGACGACGTGAAGGGCGTCACCTTCCGGAACGTGAAGTTCAGCGAGCCGGCAGCGGAAGGGAAGCAGCAAATTTTCAATTATAAAACGTCGAATATTATTATAGAATAGAACATCATGAGAAAATGGATTTTTTCTTTCATCATCATAGCCGCGGCGGCTCTGCGCCCGGCGGCACAGGAGGAACTGACCTACAAGGCGTCGCTGTTCGGAAGCATGTCCGAAGGCATCACGCTCAACACAACCTCCATCCAGGCGGCCATCAACACCCTGAGCGAGAAAGGCGGCGGGTCGCTGCACTTCTACGTGGGCCGCTACCTGACGGGAACGGTACACCTGAAAAGCAACGTCACGATCGTCCTGCATGAAGGCGCCGTCCTGGTAGGCGTGCCCTCGATCTACGACTACGACCGTCCGGGCGATGCTCCGAAAGGGCTGATCGTTGCCGAGGGACAGCGTAACATCGGCATCGTCGGCGCCCTGCCCGAAACGCCCTCCGTCCCCCCGGCCGTCATGCCCGACATCGTCGGCATGGGCATCCTGCAGGGCTGGGGCGCCAGGCTCCGCGAAAACATCGACGAACAACACCGGAAAGGCTACCTCGAAAGCCCCGAACGTCCGGCGCTCATCAGTTTTGTCGACTGTGACGGCGTCAAGGTCGAAGGCCTGATGATGGAGGGCGCGGCAGGCGACGTGCAGTCGTACCGGAACTGCAGGAACGTCTCGGTAGCCCGCCTGCTGGTCGACAGCCGGGAACAGCCCGGCAGCAGCGGCATCACATTCGACGCCTGCCAGGGGCTGACGGTCACGGACAACTTCTTCGACGTGACGGGCAAGCCCATCCGTTCGGAAGGCACGTCGAAAAATGTGAAAACCGGCGGCAACAAAACCAAAGCCGGCCTCCTGCCGAACGTCGCCAAATAGTCCCGCGAAACGTGTCCGAAACGTTGCGTGACAACGGAAACGGAACACGCAGCCGGATTTTTATCTGTGAGAATGAGCGCATCCGATATTGACGGAACGGCTCATTCTCACTTTTTTTATGTCTGCGCGCAAAAACCCTGCACGCTGCGGCAAGCTTTTTCCACTCGGAAAAAACGTCCCGCACGCTGCGGCAAGCTTTTTCCACTCGGAAAAAACGTCCCGCACGCTGCGGCAAACTG
>JAIRXI010000144.1 GCA_031268395.1 Tannerella sp.
CTGTAGAGCAGAGCATATTCGGGCGAATAGGAACACTCAATCGTGTCCCGCATCCGGTAGACGGAATCGAAGAATTTGCCTGTCCGGAAAGTCAGCCGGTATGCTGACCTTCCTTTAGCGTCGGGACCGAACGTCAGCCGTCCTTCGCCGGCGCGGGACATCAGAATGCCCCACTTGAAATAGACGTCGTATGTCGCTTCTTCGCCGTCGTTCAGCGTCATGTCCTGCGGGAGGTACTGTGCCTTTAATCCCGCCGCAAGGAGCAGGCCACAACACAGGAAGGACAACCGTTTCATGGCGTCAGAAACCCAGGCCGCCGCCCAGACCACCCAGACCGCCGCCGCTCCCCGACTGCGGCCGGCCTTCATCCTTGTAATTGCGTTTTTGCCTTGTAACATCTTTCGGCTTGTTTTTCATTATCTCCAGCGGTTTCTGGGACGCCAGCGGCACGGACGAGACGTTCCACGTCTCCTCGATCTCGAAGTTGGCGCGCATCTCGTACAGATTTGGAGAATAAAATACCTCCTCCGGCTGCCTCCCTTCCGCATAGTTTCCCGTGTCCCACATACCGTTCCCATTGACGTCCATTACGATGCGGGCATAATATTTCTCCGGCCTCAGGTTCATGAAGAGTGCGCCGCCCTGCTCCACGGGAGCTGTTCGTACCGGGGCGTCGCCAGCGTTCAGCAGTTCCACGAAGGCCGTCCCCGTCACGCCCTCGACATGGAGGTAGAGATGCCCGTATTCGTCCTTCGAGCGGAACTTGAAGGGGGACTGAAAAGCGTCGTTCCATTTCCCGTAGAGGCTGTAGACAGACGCCGAGTCGATGGTCAGACGGTAGTTTTCTCCGTATTGCCATGTCCGTTCGAGGTAATATTTCAGGATGTCGGCACTGTCCTGTTGCAGGGTAAAGTCTACGGGTCTCCAGAGTGTGTCCTGCTGCAGCTCCAGCACAACCTGTTCTTTTGCGAAGCCCGGCACCGGTTCCATGAAGACGAGCGTCACCGTGTCGGACAAGTCTGCCGAACCGCCCGGCCTCAACTGCGGAAGCAGGTATTCGACCGGTTCCGGCTCGTCCCTTTTCGATTTCCGCCTGGCTGATACCTGCGGCTGCCTGCGGACGGACAGGCGGACGGTGTCAGTCTGCGGACGGAGGACATTGAGCGAATCGCTCTTGAGATAGGAGACCTGCAGGTGCAGCGTGTCGCGCTGCCAGACAGTCGAGTCGGCAATCCAGTAGTTGACCGTGGCATTGCCGTCCAACAACTGCGTCAGATACCAGTTGTCTTCGGCCGGGCCACCATCCAGCAGAGTCAGTGCAGGCAGCGTATCCACCGGCGCGTTGAATTTCAGGGCAAACAAGTGCTGCTGCATCCGCTCGGGACGAAGCATGTATTGGCGCTGGAACTTTTCCTTGAATAGCCTCAGGACAACGTCGTCCGGCAAGAAGTGTGTGTAGCCGACCGTCCGGACAGTGTCAATGGTCAGCGAATCTTTCCACAGGGTGTCCTGCCGGGAGGCAAACTCGAAATGCGGCACGACGACGGAGTCGTGGAAGGCAATTTCCTCGCCGGGCTGGTCGAAACGGTAGTCGCGGTTGGCGTCGTTCAGTGCATACAGGCGATAGCTTCCTTCGGCAATGTTCCGGATGACGAACTGTCCGCGCTCGTTTGTCTTTGAAGTGCGGAAGAACGGTTCCGTCGCGAAGGCCGAATCGGCCAGGTTTCGGTGCAGCCCCACCAGGATATTGGGCATCGGCTCCAGATTTTCTGCATTCAGCACGGTACCCGCCACCTCAAGCGAGTCGATCGCGTCGCCCGTGGAGAAGGCAAAACTGAAGTTTTCCAGCACGTTCTTTTCGTTGTTGTCGGCAATGGAGCTGGTAAAGTCGATCGTGTATGTGGCATCCGATTTCAGGGTGTCCTTCAGTTCGACCTTGACTTTTTTCCCGAAAACCCGGATCACAGGCAGGTCTTTTTGCGGCGGCGTGACGATCACGTTTTCCGACGGGCGTTCGATCTGAACCAGTTCGTCGAAGACGATCTCAATTTTTCGGCCGGTATAACGGGTGGCATGAAAGGCGGGCGTGCTGCGCAGGAACTTCGGCGGCGTTTCGTCATACGGCCCGCCGTTAGGTGTCGCCATATTGGCGCAGGAACCGAGCGTCGCAAGCGCGCACAGTCCCGCGCACAGCCATCCAAGCGGATGTTTTGTGAAGTCATTAATCATTAACTGTCGGCCATTCGTTTTATTCCTGTGAAAGTATCCGTTCAGCAATCCAGTCGCCGACATCCGAGGTGGAGCGGGGATGCGTGCAGGTGATGTCTTCGGTGACGGCGCCGGCTTCTATGGACGCAGCTACAGCCCGGCGTATCGCGCGGCCTTCGTCCGGCTGCCGGAAGGCGTATTCGAACATCAGGGCGGCGGAGAGAATTGCGGCGACAGGATTGGCAATGTTTTTTCCGGCAGCCTGCGGGTAGGAACCGTGTACCGGCTCGAACACCGACGTGTGCACACCGACAGAAGCCGACGGCAGCATCCCCAGCGAACCGGCGATCACGGAGGCTTCATCCGTCAGGATGTCGCCGAACATGTTTTCCGTCACGATCACGTCGAAACTCTTCGGCCAGCGAACCAGGCGCATTGCCGCATTGTCGACGAACATGTATTCGGTCTCGACAGACGGGTATTCGCCGGCTATCTCCTGCGCCACCTGACGCCACAGCCTCGAAGTCGCCAGCACGTTGGCCTTGTCTACCACCGTCACCTTCCTGCGCCGCAACAGGGCATACTCGCAGGCCAGCCGTACGATACGGTCAATCTCTCTGCGCGAATATACGCAGGTGTCGTAAGCCGTCTGTCCGTCTTCGCTACGTCCCTGCGGCTGCCCGAAATACAAGCCGCCCGTCAGTTCGCGGAGGCAAAGGAGGTCGACGCCCTCGACCAGTTCCGGGCGCAGAGGGGAATGGTGCAGCAGCGACGCAAATGCCGTCACCGGACGGATATTGGCATACAGTTCCAGCCGTTTGCGCATGGCCAGCAGGCCCTGTTCCGGGCGGATTCGAGCCGAAGGGTCGTTGTCGTATCCGGGCGCGCCGATGGCGCCAAACAGGACAGCATCGCTCGCCATGCAGAGTGCGTGCGTCTCCTCCGGGTAGGGATTGCCCGCGGCCTCTATCGCACTGGCGCCCACGGGCGCTTCCTGCGTGGAGAGTTCGTGACGGAAGCGCATACAGACGGCTTTCACGGCTTTTATTGCCTGTGCGGTAACTTCCGGACCGATGCCGTCACCCGGTAATACGGCTATGTTCAGTTTCATCGCTGTCAGTCTCTTTTGAAGTATACGTATTTCGGTTCCATCGGGACATACGTGTCGTCGTCCCACAGGGCGCTTGTGAGCATCAGGTCTGCACTGTAACGGTTGCAGGCGATGGGGATATTGTGTACGCGGCACTGACGGAGCAGCATCTGGATGTCGGCCTCGTGCGGCTGGGGGTTCAGGTCGTCAATCAGGAAGATCGCCAGGTCGATTTCCTTGCGCACCACCATGGCGGCAATCTCCGCGTCGCCTCCTAGCGGGCCGGAGTGCATGCAGGTAATCTCCGCCTCAATGCCCCGTTCCTCGAAGGCACTCCGGATCAGGCTGCCGGTCGTCCCGGTACAAACCATCCTGTGCCCGGACAAAAACCGGGCGTTATGCACCGCCCACTCTATCATGTCCGTCTTGCGGTTGTCGTGCGCTACCAGCGCAATCATCAGTTTTCTGTTCATACTTTATCTCAATTAACAGTTTCTACCAATCAGGTTATTTTTTTCTTCCGCCCCAGCGTCTACTTTTCTATTCTGTTCAGCATCTTCACGGTCGCCTTGATGGCGGCTTCCGTCTGATCGGCGTCCAGGCCGCGCGTCTTAAACTCCACGCCTTCGTGACGCCAGCTGATGACCGTCTGCACAAACGCATCCGTTCGTCCGCCGGGCGGGATGGAGACGGCATAGTTTGTCAGCATTGGGAAGGGGCGGTTCAGCGCCCTGTAAATCTTGCGCAGGGCGCGTACAAAGGCATCATACTGCCCGTCACCTGTCGCCGTTTCTTCATAGGTTTTCCCCTGTATTTCGATTTTCAGCGTCGCCACCGGCTTCAATCCCTGTGCCAGTGACAGGGAATAGTTCAGTATCTTGATCTTATTCTCCTGCGCATCGTAGCGCAGCACGTCGGAGATGATGTAGGGCAGGTCTTCCCGGGTGACAATCTCTTTTTTGTCGCCCAGTTCGATCACGCGCTCGGTGACTTTACGCATTGACTCCTCGTCCATCTCAATACCCAGCGCTTCGAGGTTGCGGCGGATGTTGGCCTTGCCGGACATTTTGCCCAGTGCGTATTCTCGCATCCGACCGAAGCGTTCGGGCAAAAGATCGTTGCAGTAAAGGTTGTTTTTGCTGTCGCCGTCGGCATGTACGCCGGCGCACTGGGTAAAGACATGTTCGCCGATGACGGGACTGTTCGGGGCAATATGGATGCCCGAATACATTTCCACCATTTTGCTGACGTGGTTGATGTGTTCTTCGCGGATGGCGGTTTGCTGTTCCAGGTGGTCGTGCAGGGCGGCCACGACGCTGCTCAGCGAGGCATTGCCCGCGCGTTCGCCCAGGCCGTTGACGGTCGCATGGACGCCGTGAACGCCTGCCCGCACGGCTGCACAGACGTTGGCCACAGCCAGGTCGTAGTCGTTGTGGGCATGGAAATCGAAATGCACGCCGGGGTAGCGCTCCACCATCGCCCCGCAGCAGGCGCGGGTGTGCTCCGGATCCAGCATGCCGAGCGTGTCGGGCAGCATAATGCGCCGGACGGGCAACTGGAGCAGGGCGTCCGTCAACAGAAAGACGTATTCGGGCGAATGACTCATGCCGTTCGACCAGTCTTCCAGATAGACATTGACGGTCATGTCTGCCCGGGCAGCCAGGCATACCTGTTCTGTTATGCCGGCGATGTGCTGTTCGGGCGTTTTACGGAGTTGTTCGGTCAGGTGCTTCAGCGAACCCTTGCAAAGCAGATTCATCACCCGGCATCCGGTCGACTGTATCCACTCGACGGAGGCGCCGCCGTCTACAAACCCCAGCACCTCCAGACGGGACAGACTCCCGGTCTGAGCAGCCCACTGCGCCAGTTGCCGGACGGCTTTGAATTCACCCTCGGAAACTCGCGCCGAGGCCACCTCAATCCGGTCTACCTGCAATTCGTTGAGCAACAGCCGGGCGATAGCCTTTTTCTCATGGATGGAGAAGGAAACGCCGTTGGTCTGTTCGCCGTCACGCAGGGTGGTATCCAGTATTTCTATCACGACTGTACTGTTTTTATTTCCCGAACCGGTCCATTTCGTATGCTTCGATCCGATCTTTCCTGTTCAGCAGGCAGTCGATGTCGTCCAGCCCCTGCAGGAGGCAGTCACGCTTGAAGGCGTTGATCTCAAAAGGCTCCGAGGTTTGGTTTGCATGGTTGAAAATCCGGCAGTTTTCGAGGTCTACGGTCAGCGTTATTTGCGGATCTGCGACGGCGCAGGCGAAGATGCCGGCCAGGAATGCCGGCGTGACCACGACCGGCAGTATGCCGTTGTTGAGCGCATTGCCCTTGAAGATGTCTGCGAAGAAACTGGAGACAACTGCACGGAAACCGTATCCGGCGATGGCCCAGGCAGCATGTTCGCGGCTCGAACCGCAGCCGAAGTTTTTCCCCGCCACCAGTATTTCACCCCGGTAGATGCCGCTGTTCAGAACGAAGTCCGGATCCGGTTTTCCATCCCGGCCGTAGCGCCAGTCGCAAAACAAGTTATCGCCAAAACCTTCTCTGGTGGTGGCTTTCAGGAAGCGTGCCGGGATAATCTGATCCGTGTCCACGTTTTCCAGTGGAAGCGGCACGATGGTGGATGTCAGTTTGTTGAATTTGGCGGGCATACGTTTGACAATTTACAGGGCCACTGTCGCTCCGTTATGCTGCCGGTTGCCGTGTTCCTTTTTTTTTTCTTCACGTCCAAAGTTGTTAATCAGTTAATTTACCGTCTGTTTTTTTGAATTGCTTCTGCCAAACGCCTGCTCCCGCAATCAAAAAGCCGAACCCGGAAACCGAACTGTTTTGCGACGCAAATATACAAATTAATTCCGGATATCCTTCAATACCATCGGGACGAGGCGCTTTCCAAATTGTTGCATAATTGCAGGCACACAGATAACGCAGATGTTGAAGATTTACGCAGATAAGGGCAGGAAAATCTGCGGAAATCCGCGTCATCTGCGTGCTTGCGGAAGAATGAACGCTCCGACAAAACCTCATTACCCCAACATGCCCATTAGACGCTTCCCCGTCGTGTCTAATGGACATGTTGGGATAAATATACAGTGCCCCCATTCATCGCTCGTTCTTTTCCGGAACATCCTGTACACTTCGGGCAAATGAGGTGGTCTGTCCGAAACGCGGGTTTGCCGTATGGCTGTCATAAAGCGCTTCGTTCCATGAACACATGGTTTTACCGGCGCCCCGGCTGTTATACTGTATTTAATTATTCCTGTTTTCCCTGAAAATCCGGTCTACCTTTCGGCTACAGGCAGCTACCTTTCCACAATCGGTAGCTACCACTGCCCGTAAGTGTCTACTTTCTGTCGATTGTTGTCTGCCTTTCCGCCGTTTCCGTCTACCTGTCCGCTATTTTAGTCTACCTTTCGCCCATAGAGAGCTACCTTTCGACAACAGGTACCTACTTTTCCACCATAGGTACTTGTCTTTCCACCATAGGTACTTACCTTTCCACAATAGGTACCTGCCTTTCCACCACAGGTACCTGCCTTTCCACCATAGATACTTACCTTTCGCCCACAGGTAGTACCTTTCCACCATAGGTACTTACCTTTCCACAATAGGTACCTGCCTTTTCACAACAGGTACTTACCTTTCCACAACAGGTACTTACCTGTTGCCCACAGGTAGTACCTTTCCACCATAGGTACTTACCTTTCGCCCACAGGTACCTGCCTTTTGCCCACAGGTACCTGCCTTTCGACCGCACAAGGTTAGAATTGTTATTGAAAGGACAAAGACTGCGGTTACCCAGTTCATTCCCGGCGGGGATAGAAGTGGAAACAGCGAACGCGGCGACGGAGGAAATAACGGTACGGTCTGTTTCGAGTCAGCCGGTGCGGCGCGCCACCGTCCATGTATTATAAATTTCATACTTGTGACCGTTCGGACGCTGATGTTGCAACGCTTTCTTTGCCGGGGGAAGCATCTAATGGACATGTTGGGATTACTTTATTCTTTGTAACCGTACGGGATAAGAAGGCCATGAGATCTGCCCATATATATCATCTGCTTGCTGAGGTTGTTTTCTTGTAGCGGTTGGAAAAATATGTTTGCCTGTCCGACGTTCAGGTATTTCCCATTCTCAGTTGATAACCTGAACTCCGGATAATCGGGAGTGTTGGGGGAGGCTGTCCGAAAACCGGAAATGTACAAACCAAAACGTTTCCCGCTGCCTGCAGAAAGGACTCCTCTCGTGGAGGAAGGTCTCCCGGTAGACGGGTAGCCGGCAGAGCAGTGAACGGCAATGAATAAAGTGGCGGTTCGGCGTATTCCCACGGCCATTCGATTGCGATACCGTTCACTGCGATATTCGCCGGAAAGCCCTTTCAGGAGCGGAGGCGTCCGTCCATGAGATGGCCGTATTCGGGTTTCAACGGAAATTTCACCGGCACATTGTCGCGCGTAGAGCGATAGATGGCGGTGAAAAGTTCCACCGTGCGGCGGCCGAACTCGCCGGTGATCAGCGGATCGCGGTCCTCGTCCAGCGCCTGCAGGAAGTCTTCGATCTGACGTTCCATGTAATAAATGGTCGGATCAATCCGGTTAAACAACTCGCTGTCTTCCTTCACCCAGCCTTCCAGCAGCGATTCTTCGCCGGGCACGGTCCACAGGTCGTTCACCGGCGGCTCAAGTACCGACGACATGCCGGCAATGAACATCGCACCGCCGTCGGTCTGCACGCCTGCGGAAGCGCCGTTGGATCCGTGGATCTGTACCTTGCCGTATATGCCGGGCTTTTCCGAATTGCTGACGATGATGCTGCCGATGCCGCCATTGTGGAACTTGACGATGGCCACTGCGGTATCGTCCACTTCGATATAAGGGTGGTTCAGATTGCGCCAGAGGCCGTACACTTCGTCCACTTCGCCCATGAACCAGAGCAGAATGTCCAGCTGATGGGGAGCCTGGTTGACCAGTACGCCTCCGCCTTCCATATCCCACGTGCCGCGCCACGGGTCGGCGTCGTAGTAGGCCCTGTCGCGCCAGCCCAGCATGTTGATGGTGCCCAGCACCGGCATGCCGATTTTCCCTGCGTCAATGGCTTTGCGGATGCGCTGTACCGGAGCATAGAAACGGCGCTGACTGACTACGCCGAGTTTCACCCCGGCCGCACGGCAGGCGTCGATCATGGCATCACTGTCTTCCAGTGTGGCCGCAAGCGGTTTCTCCACCAATATGTTCGCTCCGGCTTGCGCCGCCTGTATCGCGACTTCCCGGTGAAAAGGATGCGGATTGCAGATGACGACCAGATCAATGCCTTCCCCGCGAACCATGGTGTCTATGTCGCTGCAGGCTGTTACGCCGTATACTTCGGCAAATTTCCGGGCAGATTCCGGCGTGCGGCTCCATACGGCCGACAAGGAGGCATTGGGCAGGTTGCCAATGGCTTTGGCGTGAAGATGCGCCACTTTGCCGCATCCGATGATAGCTATTCTATATTGTTTCATATTTATTTACGGGACAAGAATTACTTTATTCAGATTACCTTCCCTGTGATAGAGTTTGCGAAACCATTCCGCGCCGTCTTTGAGGGGGGCGACGGCGGAAATCATCCCGTCCACGTTCAGCGAGCCGCGGGCGATCATGTCGAGCACCAGTTCGTATTCTCCATTGATGGCGCAACTGCCCTGAACCCTGATTTCGGAGGTCACCACTTTTTGCAGAGGAAATTCGATGATGGGGGTTACATTCCCTACCAGAACAGCCGTTGCGCCCTTGCGCACGGAATCTATCATCGTGTTGACGGTGGCCGCGATGCCGATCGCTTCGAAGCCGACGTCGGCGCCACGGCCTTTGGTATGGGCGCGCACCGTTTCAGCGACCGGCTGACGTCCGGAATGAATGGCCAGGTCTGCTCCGTACCTGAGGGCCATTTTGAGTTTTTCGTCGTCCACGTCTACGGCAATCACGGGCATCGCCCCGGAAGCTTTGAGCATGCCGACAATGAATGTGCCGATCATGCCACTGCCGAGTACGACGGCACTGTCGCCGGCACGAATGCCGGAAAGCCGCACTGCATGAGCAGCCACTGCAGCAGGTTCGACCATGGCGGCCTGCTCGAAACTGACGGCATCGGGTATGCGGTAAAGGATATGCTGGGGTACGGTCAGGTATTCGGCAAAGGCGCCGTGACGTTTGTATTCTTTCGGCGACACGCCGATCACTTCGCGACCTTCGCTCAGGTTGTAATGTCCTTTCAGCGTGTACCAGTCGTTCAACGGATAGACGGTCGAATCAAATGTGACGCGGTCGCCGGCTTTCCACGACGTGACGCCTTCGCCCGTCCGGACGATTTCGCCGGAGGCTTCGTGTCCCATGATGACGGGTGGTTGGCGGCGGCCGGTACTGCCGTCCATGCCATGTACATCGCTTCCGCAGATGCCGCAGGCTTTTACCCTGATCAATACTTCGCCCGGAGCTGGCCGCGGGTCTTCGACTTCTTTACAAATCAACTTGCTGTATTCTTCCAAAACAAGAGCTTTCATACTGTTATCTTTCTTTTATATGGGTTTTATATTCATGTCGTTCGCGCCGGTCTGCCTGACTACGCCTTTCCGAATAATGAGGTTGGCAAAGCCTTCGGATTCGCTCGTGGCCACCACGCAATAGGCTTTCCCTGCGCGTTCGTAAAATTCGGGTTTCTGAATTGTCAGGAACGTTTTGTCGCCGTCGGGCCAAGCGCTCAGTATGTCCCTGTAGCAGCTCCACACGTCCGGCTCCCTGTCTCCACGATACTGCATCAGGACAGCCGTGAAGTCTGTGGCATAGTCGAGCGGAAAAAGCGGCAGGAGGGCTTCCAGAAGCGCGGTGATACGGTGTCCGTCGGCGCGTACCAGGCGCCGGGCATGCGAGGCGGCAGGGAAATTACTGTCGCCGAAGACGATTTCATCGCCGTGTCCCATTTCTGCCAAAACTTTCAGCAGGTCAGGCGATAATATTGGATGGATTCCTTTTAGCATAATTGTCGTTTACTGTTTTATCAGCCGGTGCAAAGGTAAGTTTCTTTGCAGAAAGAACAAACTCTCAGGGGATAAAAATGCAATGCGAATGCGGTTAATTCTTTTTTTGAGGTGC
>JAIRXI010000152.1 GCA_031268395.1 Tannerella sp.
AAGAAACCTGGCGCAACGTCCGGCTGAAAGTCTCGTCTGCCAATCCGAACCTCGGCAACGTGGCGCCGAAACTCAAAACCTACCTGCTCGACTACCACACCCGGCCGCCGCGCTACAACACGGACAACCTCTCCAACCAGGTCGGCGGAAGGGTTATGGACGGCGCGGGCGAACCGCTCGTCGGCGCATCCGTCTCCATCACAGGCTCCACCATTGGCACCGTCAGCGACCTCTCCGGACGCTATTCGCTGGCCATCCCGGCCGGCGGCGGCGACCTGTCCGTCTCTTACATCGGATATAAAACGAAAACAGCGCCCATCGTCGGCAGCGACATGGACATCATGCTGGAAGAAGACGACGCGCAACTGGACGAGGTGATGGTGGTCGGATATGCAACGGACAACATGATGGTGATGGAGGAAGCGGCGGAGCTTCCCCACGCGAGCAGTCGGCAATTCAAAACCGCGACGAGAAGCGTGCCGGTACCGGTCAAACAGGTTGAAACCACGACCGCGGTCGAGTTTGACGTCAAAACGCCGTACACGATCCCGTCGGAAAACCGCAATATCACGATTGAACTGGAGCATTATTCCGTCCCGGCGGAATACGAATACTACAGCGTGCCCAAGATCCGGGCCGAAGCCTTCCTGCTGGCCAACATCTCCGGCTGGGAGCAGTACAACCTGCTGGAAGGAGAGGCAAACATCTTTTTCGAGAACACGTTCGTCGGCAAGACGATCCTGGACGTCCGTTCGCTCGGCGACACGCTGAGCCTGTCGCTCGGACGCGACAAGAACGTCTCCGTCAAGCGCGAAAAAGTCCGGGAATACAGCACGCAGAAGTTCCTCGGCAGCAGGACCGAGACAACGCGCGACTGGAAAATCACCGTCCGCAACAACCGGCGTCAGCCCGTCGCGATCGTCATCTTCGACCAGATTCCCGTCTCGACGCTGCAGGAAATCGAAGTAAACACCGAAAACCTCTCCGGCGGCACGCTCGACGGCGAGACCGGCGAGGTGAAGTGGAAACTCACCCTCCAGCCGGCCCAGACCAGCGAACTGGATCTGAGGTACAGGGTGAAATATCCGAAAGGGAAGTCGCTGTTTGTGGAATAGACAAACCTGATTCTTGTGCGTTTGCCCTTTTCACGCCACCCAATTGGGCAGGAGTGCGGTTTTTTTCGTTCCTTTGCAGCAAAACTGAAGATATGGATAACGAGCAGCAGATGATACTCCGTACCGAAGACCTGGTGAAGAAATACCGGAACCGGACGGTGGTAAACCATGTTTCCATCAACGTGAAACAGGGAGAAATCGTCGGTTTACTGGGCCCCAACGGGGCAGGCAAGACGACGACTTTCTACATGACGGTCGGCCTGGTGACGCCCAACGAAGGCAAAATATACCTCGATGATACGGACATAACCGGCTATCCCGTATACCGCCGGGCACGCAAGGGCATCAGTTACCTGGCACAGGAAGCGTCGGTATTCCGTAAAATGACGGTCGAGGACAACATCTGCTCCGTGCTCGAAATGACCGGCGCATCGCGGGAATATCAGAAGGAAAAACTCGAAAGCCTGATCGGGGAATTTGGCCTGCAGAAAGTCCGGCGCAACCTGGGCGACCGGCTGTCGGGCGGCGAGCGACGGCGTGCGGAGATCGCCCGCTGTCTGGCCATCGACCCGAAGTTCATCATGCTCGACGAACCCTTTGCCGGCGTTGACCCCATCGCCGTGCAGGATATCCAGATGATTGTGGCCCGGCTGAAAGACAAACATATCGGTATCCTGATCACCGACCACAACGTCCACGAAACGCTGAGCATCACCGACCGCGCCTACCTGCTTTTCGAGGGCAAAGTGCTGTTTCAGGGGATGGCCGAGGAACTGGCGGCAAACGGGATTGTCCGCGAGAAGTATCTCGGACGCGACTTCGAACTGAGGAAAAAGAAGTTCTGACACATCCGCTACAGTCATGACAGACGCGTTTCTCCCGCTGCAAACCCCGCTGGCCTGGGGCATACTCTTCCTTTCGGCCTTTTTCATCGGGATGTCCAAGACCGGCATCCAGGGAATCAACATGCTGATGATTCCCCTGATGGCGCTCGCGTTCGGCGCCAAACCCTCTACGGGAGTGATCCTGCCGATGCTGTGTTTCTCCGACTTGCTGGCGGTGGCGTATTATCGGCGTTCGGCGGAATGGAAATATATTTTCAGGCTGCTGCCTTCGGCGCTGGGCGGGTTTGTCCTGGCGCTGGCCGTTGATTCGCTGGTGCCGCCGACGCACTTCAAACGCCTGCTGGCGGGGTGCCTGATCGTCGTCATGGTCGTGATGGCCTGGCCGGGGAAGGGAGGAAAGGGAAAAGACCCGGCCGAACGGTGGTGGTACGGGCCGGCGTTCGGGCTGCTGGGCGGTTTCACGACCATGATCGGGAATGCCGCCGGCCCGGTGATGGCCATCTACCTGCTGTCCATACGACTGCCGAAATACGCCTTCGTCGGCACCAGCGCGTGGTTCTTTCTGGTAATTAACTACCTGAAAATCCCGATACAGGTGTTTGCCTGGCACAACATCACGGCTTCGTCCCTGCTGCTCAACCTTTATACCGTCCCCTTTATGCTCGCCGGCGCGGTTACGGGGATCTACGCGGTCAGAAAACTGCCCGAAAAGGGATTCCGCTCGGTCATCACCGTGGTTACGATGCTCTCCATACTGGTTCTGCTCTTTTGAAAAACGTCTGAGATGAACGAGGAACGATGAACGTCATTAACGATGAACGATGAACGATAAACGATGAACGGGGTTTGCCCGTCAAGACATTCATATCACGAATATTTCCCTGCAAGATGGAACTCCGTACGGAGTTCAAGCGCCGGTTTAATCGCTTTTACTATGGATATGAATGCCCTGACGGGCAAACCCCGTTCATCGTTCATCGTTCATCGTTCATGAAGGCCCTGCCGGTAAAAAACGGCCCGCGATGCAATATGGCCCGTCCCGGCCAGGGACGGAATGTTGGTAGAAAACGGAACGCAACATAATCACCCGTCCCGGCTGGGACGGGCTATATTGCGTTGCGAGCCGTTTTTTACCCCTGCTCGGCGTAGCGGGACGCTACGCCGAG
>JAIRXI010000263.1 GCA_031268395.1 Tannerella sp.
CACGCCTCGACAATCTGACTCATCGACTCGAGAATATGGCTCATCGACACGAGAATATGACTCATCGACTCGAGAATATGGGTCATCGACTCGAGAATATGACTCATCGACTCGAGAATATGGCTCATCGACTCGAGAATATGGCTCATCGACTCGAGAATATGACTCATCGACTCGAGAATATGGCTCATCGACTCGAGAATATGACTCATCGACTCGAGTTGATTTCATGCAAATATTCGAGTTAACATGCTATTTTCCGGGAATAAAATACAGTATTAACTTAAAGGGAATGCCTATGGATAGAGAAAAAAAAGAATAGTGATTCCGGCATGAATGTCGGTGAATGATGAAAGAGGATTCATCAAAAGGGAAGAAATTTAACTAAATAAATAAAACTTAATCAGAAATAATGTATGAATAAAAAAAATATTATGAAATGGGATATGCTGCGGAAGATTATAATGACCGCAAGTATTGTGTGCTGTACGATTTTGTTGCATGCACAGGGAAGAACCGGACCGGGCGGGATAAGCCGGGATATTCGCATTTCCGGCATCGTGACGGATACGGAGGGCGAGCCGGTTGTTGGCGCCAATGTGGTGGAAAAAAGCACGACTAACGGAACGACTACGGACGGGGACGGCACGTTCGTTCTCGGCGTTTCGACCGGCGCTACGCTGGAGGTCAGTTTTATCGGCTACCTGAAGAAGGAAGTGGCCGTTGGCGCCGAGACCCGTTTTGCCATCACGCTGGAAGATGACCGGCCAATGCTGGACGAAGTGGTGGTGGTCGGATACGGTACGCAGAAGAAAGTGAACCTGACCGGTTCGGTGGCCTCGGTGGATATGAATAAAATGATTGACGGCAGGCCCGTCACTTCGCTTTCGGCAGGGCTGGCGGGCATGGCGCCCGGCGTTTTCATTTCGCAGGGATCCGGCGGACGTCCCGGTTACGACGGCGCTACTATCCGCATACGCGGACAGGGTACGCTGAACAATTCGGATCCGCTGGTGCTGATCGACGGCGCACCCGGTAACATGAACGACGTCAACCCGCAGGATGTGGAGAACATTTCTATCCTGAAGGATGCCGCTTCGTCTTCCATCTACGGTTCGCGGGCGGCCAACGGCGTTATCCTGATTACGACGCGCAAGGGAGCGCAGGGCGTGGCGAAGATCAACTATAACGGCTATCTGTCGTCGCAAAGCATAGCCAATAAGCTGGATATCGTTTCCAACTATGCCGATTACATGGAACTGTTCAACGAAGCCTATACCAACAGCGGACTGCAACTTAAATTCAGTCAGGAGAAGATCAACGAGTGGCGGGCGGCCGGCGACAGCGACCCGCTCAGGTTCCCGAATCAGGACTGGCAGGACGCCGTTTTCCACAACGGGCTGATGCAGAATCACACGCTGTCGGTCAACGGAGGCACGGACAGGATGCATTATTACGTATCGGGCAATATTCTGGACAACCCCGGCATCATGGATAATTCGGGCTACAACCGCATCAGCGTGCGCAGCAATCTCGAAGCCGCCGTCAAACCGTGGTTTACGGCCGGCGTGAGCGCTTACGGCTATAACGGCAAGGCTGACCTCGGAGTGAACGACAACAATAATACTTTCCTTTATTTAATAGCCACGACGCCCGGCATGGTGTTCCGTGCGCCCGACGGAAGGTATGGCGGCATGAACAATGTGGAGGACGACCCGCAGTCGGCCAACAATAACCTGCTGAAGACCCTGAACAGCGTGAAGGGACACTACACAACCAACAAGATCGTATCCCGTTTCTATGGCGTACTGAAACCGTTCGAGGGGTTAAGCATGGAAGGATCCTATACGTATGATTTTCAGGACAGGTATTACTATATACAGCCCGTGTTCCACGCACTGTGGAATTTCTATGACAATACGATTCAGAACAGCGGTATCGGACGGACGCGCGTCGAGAATGCGAATGAAAAATGGTACAGGCTGCAGGCGGACGGCGTCATCCGGTATGAAACGAACGTCAGCCGGCTGAATGTGCAGGCCATGGCGGGCGCCAGCCAGGAATCGTATCGTCTTCAGTATTTTTCCGCGAGCAAGCTGGACCTGACGTCTCCCGAACTGACCGAACTGAATGCGGCTACGATGGATGCTTCCGTCAGCGGAAACTACCTCAACTGGGCGATGCGTTCGTACTTCGGCCGCCTTGCGCTGAACTGGTCGGATAAGTACCTGCTGGAAGCCAACCTCCGTTCCGACGGTTCCTCGCGCTTTGCCGCGGGCAGCGCCCGCTGGGGTTACTTCCCCTCGTTCTCGGCCGGATGGCGCATCAGCGAGGAAGACTTTATGCAGAATATCCCCTGGTTGAATGCGCTGAAAGTCCGCGCATCCTACGGCATGCTGGGCAACAATGCGCTCGGAACCAACAAGGATAACGACGGCAACTACTCCTACCAGTCGCTCTACAATGCGAACAATTACGTGCTGAACAACAGCGTGCAGGTCGGTTTCGCGCAAAACGCGCTGTCCAACTCCCTGCTTACCTGGGAAACGGCATACGTGAGCAACATCGGTCTGGATTTCGGCCTGCTCCGTTCGCGCCTCAACGGTACGGTCGACGCCTTCGTGAAAAACACAAAGGGCATCCTGATCGACCTGCCGGCGCCGCTGGTACACGGCACGTCGTCCATTCCCAAAAAGAATGCGGCCGAAGTGCGCAACACGGGCGCCGAGCTGAACCTGACGTGGAACGACAAAATCGGCAGCGTGAACTATTTCGTCGGCGGCAACTTCACTTATGTAAAGAACGAGGTGACCAGGTTCAAGGGCAAGGAGATGTCCATCGACGGGACAAACCTTATTGTGGAAGGTCAGCCGATTAATGTTCAGTACGTATTCCAGGTAGACCGCATCGTTCAGACGGCCGAAGATCTCGCGCTCGTACAGCAGATGGTCGACGCCCATCCGGATGCCTTTGCGTCCTACAAGCGCCCGGAGCTGGGCGATTTCCTGTACAGGGATGTGAGCGGACTGGGTGAAGACGGTCTGCCCGACGGCATTCCCGACGGCAAGATTACGGACGCCGACCGTGTGATGGTCGGCAACGGCACGAACCCGACGACCACCTACGGCTTTTCGTTCGGCGCAGGCTGGAAAGGGTTCGATTTCTCGTGCCTCCTGCAGGGCGTGGGCGGACTGATGGTGAACTGGAGCGGCGACGCCGGCGCATTTCGTCCGGTGGTCACTTACGGCAACCAGATCAACAAAACCATTGCCGACGGTCGCTGGTACGAAGGCCGTCCCGACGCGGCCACCTATCCGCGCCTGCTGGAACATGCCGACAACCGGAACACGATCTCCAGCGATTTCTGGCTCGAAGACAAATCCTTCCTGCGGGTAAAGAACATACAGCTGAGCTACACGGTCCCGCAGAAGTGGTCGAAAGCCTTGATGATCGAAACGTTCCGCCTCTACGGAAGCGTCGAAAACGCCCTGACTTTCACCAAGTACAGGGGACTGGATCCGGAGGTGGCCAATACGACCTATCCGAATCTGAGACTGGTAACTTTCGGAATTAACCTGACATTTTAATTGATTTTGATATGAAAAAGATAATTATCTATTTGGGAATTGTAATGATGGGGCTGTCGCTGAACGGATGTTACGATCTGGACACCTATCCCGGCGATACGCTGAGCGAAAGCCTGTTCTGGGCAACGGAAGACCATGCGCATCAGGCCATGATGGGCATTTATGCAAACATGCGAAACGAACATGTGTTCGGGCGTCAGTTCGAACTGGATCATCTGGGCGACATCGCTTACGGCTACGATCAGATGGCTGGCATTCCGCGCGGCACCTATACGGCCCGCGACGGCGACATAAGCAACAAATGGTCCCGTTTATACGAAAGCATCCAGCGTGCAAACGGTTTTATGGCGCGGGTTTCCGGCATGGACGGAATCGACGCGGACGTGAAAGGCCGCTATCTGGCCGAAGCCCGCTTCCTGCGCGCCCTCCATTATTTCGAGCTGCTGAAGTTCTGGGGCGGAGTGCCTTACTACGACGAGACGACGAACGTCAACGCCGAATATGCCGACATGAAAAAGCCGCGCAGTTCGGCCGAAGAAATCCGCAGTCATATTCTCGACGATCTTGGGGAAGCAATTGCCGGGTTGCCCGTTTCCTGGCCCGACGGCGAATACGGACGGGCGACGAAGGGCGCCGCCTACGCGCTGCGCGGAAAAGTCCATCTCTACAACAAGGCCTGGAAAAACGCCATTGCCGACTTCGAGGAAGTTGCGTATAACCGCTCGAATGTATACGGCTATGCCCTCGACGACGATTATGCGCGTATTTTCAAGCTGTATAACGGCGCGAAAAGCGCGGAAATGATTTTCGCGGTTCAGAACAAGAGCGGCGTAGGCACGTCCTACGGCATGCCGATGAATTTCTACATGGGTACGCGCAACTCGTATGGAAGCTGCTGGAACAACACGGTGCCTTCCACGCAGCTGGTCGACATGTACGAATGCACGGACGGCAAACCGTTCAGCTGGAATGACATCTTCCCGGGTTACAGCGGCATGACCGTTGATCAGCGAAAGGACGTACTGTGCGTCGAATACAAGGGCGGACAGATTACGTCGCTGCTGGATACCGATACGGCCAAAATACTGAACGCCTATGTCAACCGCGATCCGCGCCTGGCAGCCACCGTCATCGTGCCCTATTCCATTTACAAGGGATGGGCTTCCAATGCGCCGCGGGACATGCTCTTTATCCTCGAGGCTTCCGGAAGCGACGCACCGAACGAAACCTACGGCACCATGCGCAACAACAACGGCAGCTGGCGTACGTATTTCTACCGCAAGTTCGTGACCGAATACGATCTGGACGGCGCCATCTCCGACCGTTCGCATACGCCGTTCGAGTTTCCGCTGATCCGTTATGCCGACGTGCTCCTGATGCTCGCCGAAGCCTGTAACGAGGACGGGCAACTGGAAAAGGCGCTGACGGAGATAAACAGGGTCAGGGCGCGTGTCGGCCTGCCCGGACTCAATTCGGGCGCCGCATGGCTGGCCGTCGGCTCGCAGGAAGAAATGCGTCAGCGCATTTACAGGGAGCGCGCCGTCGAACTGGCCGGCGAAGGCCACCGTTTCAACGACCTCCTGCGCTGGAGTACGGCGAAGGAGGTGATTGCCGCCAATCCGCCGGTCGGAATCTACGGCGACAACCTCTATCAGCATCCCTTCACCGACAGGGATTACCTGTGGCCGATTCCGGGCGTTGAACTTGAACGCAATCCCGATCTTGCACAGAATCCGGGATGGTAAAACAGTTTCGGAGGCTGCGCATGGCCGCAAGCGCGATGCGTAGCCTCCTTTTAGAAAACAACTTTAAAAAAAAACAAAATACAAATGAAATCATTCTGTTTATCTGTTGTAATTTCATTGATAACGCTGAATCTGTTTGCTGCCGGAGAGCGTAATCTGCTCGAGCGCAGCATTAGCCACGACCGGTTGGCACAAACGCTGGCCGGCGGCACGGAGTGGGTTCAATTTCCCGCCTATCACGACCGGCAGGCGTGGGAATCGCTCCCGTCCGAAGTACGCGACGCCATCATTCTCCGGGGCGAAGAAGCGCTCCCGTGCAACTGGCCTGTCATTACGGCTACCGACTACCTGGAATTTACGCGCAGCGGTAACCGGATAACCGGCCGTCCGCAGGGCGAACGCATGCAGGCGCTTCGCAAACTGATCCTGGCCGAACTGGTGGAAGGGAAAGGCCGTTTTATCGATCCGCTCATGAACGGCGTATGGGCGGTATGCGAACAGTCCTCATGGGTGGACGCCGCCCATCTCTACATGCAGAAAAAAGGCTTCGGGCTGCCCGATGCCGACGATATTGTCATTGACCTGACGGCGGGCGATATCGGGGCGATGCTCTCGTGGATACATTATTTCTTTGCGCCCGAGTTCGACAAGGTAAGCCCGTTTGTTTCGGAAGCGATTCGCCGGAACGTCCGGACGCGTATCCTGGAACCCTATTATACACGCAACGATTTATGGTGGATGGGCTTCGGGGGCGGCATGGTCAACAACTGGAACGTCTGGGTAAACCACAACGTGATGCAATGCATCCTCCTGATGGAAACCGATCGTGCAAAACGGACGGACAATATCTACAAGGCGATGCGCTCCATCGACAAATTCATTAATTTCTATCCCGACGACGGCGGTTGCGACGAAGGGCCGGGCTACTGGGGACATGCCGGCGGCAAACTGTTTGAAGACCTCGAACTGCTGTATCTGGCGACAGACGGAAACGTGAATATCTTCGACAGCGAAGTCGTCAAGAATATCGGCCGCTACATTTACCGCGCCTATATTGCCGACCCTTACTTCGTGAACTTTGCCGATGCGAGTGCAAAGGGCCACATGCGCGCCGGAGTGGTTTACCGCTACGGGAAAGCCATCGGGGACGACCTCATGCAGGGTTTCGGCGCATTCCATGCGCAGAAAAGGAACTTGCTGGCAAATCCTCCGACGGAATCCGTGGAAGCATCCATCCGGGAACTGTTCGACGCACGGGAAATGATGGCGGCCAAAAGCGTTGAGCCACTGATTGGCGAATGCTGGCTGCCGGGCAGCCAGTATGCCACCGCCCGCGACAGGGCGCACAGCCGCAACGGATTTTTCTTCGCGGCAAAGGGAGGGTACAACGACGAAAGCCATAACCACAATGATGTGGGGACATGTGTCCTTTATTACAATGGCGCTCCCGTACTGATAGATGTCGGAGTGGCTACCTACACGCGGCAGACGTTCAGCGACGAACGGTATGCCATCTGGACCATGCAGTCGGGCTATCACAACCTGCCGGTGATTAACGGCACGGACCAGAAGTACGGGAAGCAGTACAGGGCGCGCGGTGTGACGTTCAAATCCGGTGCGAAGACGGTGGAATTTTCGGTGGACATTGCCGGAGCCTATCCCGAAGAGGCAAAGGTGAAGACCTGGAAACGCAATTATACGCTGCAGCGCGGCAAGTCGTTTATCATCGACGACCGCTACGAACTGGCGGAAAACAGCGGCGCCACGTCGCTGAGTTTCATGACTTCCTGCAGGGCGACGGTGCTCAAACCGGGGATTGTCATGCTTGAGGGTGATGGCTTCTCGCTGGAATTGTCGTACAGTGCGTCGAAGATTACCGCACGGACAGAGGAAATCGAGATAACGGACGGCAATCTGAAAAGTGCATGGGGAGACAGGATTACACGTCTCCGGCTGGATTTCACCGGCAAAAATCCGGGCGGTTCAAACAGCATTGTCATCAAACCGAAAAGGTAGCGGAGAAAACAGCCGTGATTCCGGCATTTCCGACTCTGCCGTCACCGTGCGGCTGAGCAGATATGCTCCAGGCTTGGGGCTGCCTCGAAAGCCTTTTGGCATGCAGATTTTATAGATGAACGCAGATTGTCAGTCAGCCCGGCAGTCTGCGTTTCGTCTGATTTGGATTTGTGAAAAATCTGCGCAAATCCGTCCGGTCTGCGTCATCTGCGTGCTTTTGAGGCAGCCCCAGGTTTAATGAACGCAGTGAAGTTTTGTCAATATGCAGGAGAAAATACATCTTTCGTACCTGCGGCACGAAAAGAACGGTGATGCGGTTGTTTCTACCGACATATTGTGCCTGCGGCACAAAAAACGGTACGGGATTATTTTTGACGAATGTCACTTTTTTGACAGTCCACCCGCGAGGCGCTACCGTTTCCGGCCGAATTATTCTGAATGTATGTTAAATATTACGGGAATCGGAGTCTGTTCCGAAAAAAGGAAGCTAAAAGGAAGCTTCGTTCCGATTATTTGCTTTATATTTGGGGGCTTTTCTTTGCAGGGAGGAGTGATTTTTTT
>JAIRXI010000343.1 GCA_031268395.1 Tannerella sp.
CTGGTGACGGCCATTATCGGCGGGTTCGTCGTGTCGTTTCTGGGCGGAAGTTCCGTGCAGATCGGCGGTCCGACGGGCGCGTTTATCGTGATCGTGTACGGCGTGATCCAGCAGTACGGCGTGGAGGGGCTGATGATCGCTACCATGATGGCCGGGGGCTTCCTGATCCTGATGGGCCTTATGAAACTGGGGACGGTGATCAAGTTCATCCCCTACCCGATTGTGGTAGGTTTTACGAGCGGAATAGCCCTGACCATCTTCACCACCCAGATGAAAGACCTGTTCGGGATGACGATCGGGAAAGTCCCGGCCGACTTCCTTTCGCAATGGACCGTCTATGCGCAGCACATCGACACGGCGTCGGTCTGGACCCTGCTCATCGGCCTCCTCAGCATCGCGATTATTGTGACGGCGCCGCGTTTCGGGAAAAAAGTGCCGGGTTCGCTGCTCGCCATTGTCCTCATGACGCTTGTCGGCTGCCTGCTGCGCATGGCCGGCATTGCCGGCATAGAGACCATCGGCGACCGTTACGTCATCAATGCCTCGCTGCCTCAGCCCGAAGCCATTTCCATCAACATGTCCTCCATTCACCTGCTTATATCGCCGGCCTTTACCATCGCCATGCTGGGCGCCATCGAATCGCTGCTCTCGGCCACCGTAGCCGACGGCGTGACGGGCGAGCGGCACCATTCCAATACGGAACTGATCGCACAGGGCGCCGCCAACATCGTGACGCCCCTGTTCGGCGGCATTCCCGTGACCGGCGCCATTGCACGCACCATGACCAATATCAACAACGGCGGCCGGACGCCGGTGGCCGGACTGATCCACGCCGTGGTGCTGCTGCTGATTCTCCTGTTTCTGGGACCGCTGACGAAACACATCCCCATGGCCTGCCTGGCGGGTGTCCTGATCGTCGTGGCCTATAACATGAGCGAATGGCGGACGTTCCGTTCGCTGCTGAAAAATCCGAAAAGCGATGTGGCGGTGCTGCTGACCACGTTTTTCCTGACCGTGCTTTTCGACCTGACGGTCGCTATCGAAATCGGACTGCTGCTGGCCATGCTGCTGTTTATGCGGCGGATGATGGAAACAACGCAGGTGTCGGTCGCCACGGAAACCCTTGACCTGTCGGGCGAAGCGGAACTGCCCCACGACGAAGAAGTGCTGACGATTCCGAAAGGGGTGGAAGTATATGAAATCAACGGGCCGTTTTTCTTCGGCATCGCCAATAAATTCGACGAGTGCATGAAACAGGTAGGCGACAGGCCGCGGGTCCGCATCATCCGGATGCGCAAGGTGCCGTTCATGGACTCGACCGGACTGCACAACCTGGAAAGCCTGTGCCGGCTGTCGCGGAAGGAAGGCATCCGGATCATCCTTTCGGGCGTGAACGGGAAAGTGCGGGACATGCTGATAAAAAACGAAATGGACAGGCGCATCGGCGGCGAAAACATTTGCAGTCACATCAGCGGAGCGCTCGCCCGGGCGCAGGAACTTCTCCGGAACATGGAGAACGAATCAATTATCAATAATAATTAACAGTATGATTACATCAGACCAATTACGTAATGTGTTGGAACGCGAGCAGGCGTTGAGGGGGTACCTTTGACGTCGATGCTCGAACCGTCCAGCTGGAAGAAGAAGAACTGCGCACACAGGATCCCGGTTTCTGGGAAGATACCCGGCGGGCCGAAGCGCAGATGAAGGTCGTAAAAGACCTGAGAAAATGGATTGAACTGTACAGGGAAGTACACGACGCGGCCGAAGAACTGAAACTGGCCTGCGAGTATGTGAAAGAAGACGTGATTTCGGAAGAGGAACTGGACGAAACGTACCGGCATACGCTGGCGCTGCTCGAAAACCTGGAATTTCGGAACATGCTTCGCGAAGAGGCCGACCAGATGAGCTGCGTCCTCAAGATCAATTCCGGCGCGGGCGGGACGGAGAGCCAGGACTGGGCGGCGATGCTGATGCGGATGTATATGCGCTGGGCGGAAGCGAACAACTGCAAACTCACCGTCAGCCACCTGCTGGAAGGCGAAGAGGCGGGCATCAAGACCGTCACCATGCAGATCGAGGGCGACTATACCTATGGATACCTCAAGGGTGAAAACGGCGTACACCGGCTGGTGCGCGTCTCGCCCTACAATGCGCAGGGGAAGCGGATGACCTCCTTTGCGTCGGTCTTCGTGACGCCGCTGGTAGACGACTCCATCGAAATCGAAATCAATCCGGCCGACTATACCTGGGACACGTTCCGCTCGGGCGGCGCCGGCGGCCAGAACGTGAACAAGGTGGAAACCGGCGTGCGCCTGCGGTACAACTACAAAGATCCCGACACGGGCGAGGTGCGTGAAATCCTGATCGAGAACACCGAAACCCGCTCGCAGACGGACAACCGCGCAAATGCCATGCGTCTGCTGCGCTCCATGCTCTACGACCTGGCGCTACAGCGCCGGCTGGCGGAGAAGAGCAGGATCGAAGCCGGAAAGAAAAAAATCGAATGGGGTTCGCAAATCCGCAGTTACGTTTTCGACGACCGCCGCGTGAAAGACCACCGGACCAACTTCCAGACCTCGGACGTAAATGGCGTGATGGACGGCAAAATCGACGGCTTCATCAAAGCTTATCTGATGGAATTTGCCGGGGCAGAAACGCCTCCCTGACCATTCAAAGGGAGGCGCCGCCGCCGTTTGTCTCTCCCGCCGGAAGGCCGTCTCGCTCCGGAATCCGGGTCAGGAGTTGCCCGGCATCGGTATAATATCTTCTTCAAACAAAGTGATTTTTTCCAGGCCGGTTTCCGTGACCAGGAAACTGTTTTCGATCCCGACGGCTCCCACGCCGGGGATCACGAATTTCGGCTCCAGGGCAAACACCATGTTCGGCTGCAACGCTTCTTCGGAGCGAGGCGTAAGCACGGGCGGCTCGTTGATTTGCAGGCCGATCCCGTGTCCGACGAATTTTGCCTGCTGGCGGGTTCCCATGAAACAGTCCG
>JAIRXI010000033.1 GCA_031268395.1 Tannerella sp.
GGTTATCACGGGATATTCCAGAATCATAAAATCCGGCCTGACGCTGATATTGCCCGGATTGGGGGCGTAACATTTTTGAAAATGAGTGCCTGCCGTCGAAGCGAGGTGCCCGCCTGCCGAAGAACCCATAATGCCTGCCTTCGACATGTTTATTCCCCATTTGGATGCATTCTCGCGAATCACAATCAATGCCCGTTGAGCATCCTGAAGGGGAACTGTTTCCTTATTCCGGACAAGCATGGGGTCGGGCAGTCGATATTTCAAGACAAAACCGGCAATCCCTTCTTCGGCAAAACGTTTTGCAACATTTACGCCTTCATGATCGTATGCCAGCGCCGCATAACCGCCTCCCGGACAAATAACAACAGCTATCCCCGTATTCTTTTCCCTTGAGGGCAGGTATACTTCGAGTGTGGGATTAACGACCTGAAAATAGACTTTTCCCCAGGGAGCGTCCATGAAACGCTCCTCCTGTCCGCTTCCGATATTGTTGGGTATATCCCCTTCGTAGAGCATAATCTTCTCCTGCGAAAAGGCGGAGATACCTGCGAATAATAATACTAATGTAAAGACTGTCTTTTTCATGGTTCCGATAGTTTAATCATTTCCGTCAATCCGTTGATAATTTGCACTTCGGCACAGTTGGGTTTCAGCCTCGAACTCAATACCTGGAAAGTATATCGCTGAAAAGCGTCGTCGCTCGGGATATAGCCCGAATTTGCCGCTCCGTTAGTTATTGTCGCCACAACGGTATTGGTCAATGGCGATTCTTTCTTGATATGCTGGCCAATGATGTCGTAAAGCTCTGCATTGACGCCGGTCAGGGCGATATTGCCCAGCCGCAGCAAGCTGATTTTAATATTTACCGGAGCGCCGTCCACGTACGTGTCGGGAGCGCCCTCGCGGCCGGTATTTGTCCTTTCTCGTCCCGGACATGTGACCGTCCGTTGAGCGGCATGGATGGATATCACGGAATCGGCTCTCTGAGGCAATTCCATAACCCTCAATACTTCTTCGCCAAGTATCTGACCCAGGGAGACAATCATTTGAGCCTGACGCACCAGGACTTTTTCGTCAATCTTGATTTCCGCGTCTCCGCCCATCATAATCGCCGCGTTCAGTTCACTGGCCTTGCCGTTTGCCATGAGTGACTCTACCCTTTTCCGGCCCACGTCGGTCATCGGTCTTATCGACACCGGATTCTGGTCTCCGGCAGCCCCGCTCGAATACAGCGCGACCAATTTATTGTCATGGTATTCCTCAACGTATTTGGACGTTTCGCCCGGAAAATCAGCGCTTATCGAGCCGCCCATGAACATGGTGTTTGCGTGCATTGAATAGTTGTAATACACGGCTATCGGCTCGCCCTGCATGTTTTCGAACTTTATCACCGCTACCGTTTTGTCCGAAGCCCCCTCGTAGTTCGGGCCTTGCGACCAGAGCCGCGTAACGGGGTCAATCACGTCCCGGTTGATGTTGAGATGGCAAAGCCCCGTACCGTAACTTATTCTGGCCGGCTGCATGTTGGCTTTCGCTTTTTTCACTGCTTCAATAACAGATGCATTTGCGCCTTCAAGTACTTCTCCGAATGGCGCTGCGTGGGTATGTGAGGGAGAAATAAAGATATTTTTCGCCGGTATCCCCGTCGTTTCTTCTATTTGCCTTGTCCATTTATCGTGCGTATCATTGGATACCATCCCCCAGTCGACCGAAATCAGCGCGGCGCCTGTTTCTCCGTTCTCAATCACAATCGCACGGCAGAACAGATTGTCAACGATGCGGGAGAAACCTTGAGGCAAAGCATCTGCAGCGGGCGTCATGTCTACTTTTGCCGCGCCCGCTCTAAATGCCGTCATATTGTCCGGACGCGCATATACCGTCACAAAAATCCCCGTGCACAAGGTTAGAGATAGCAATAATTTTTTTGTATTCATTTTGTTGTTTTTTTAATGATTGCAACAGGCCCGAGCAGACCGGACGGCTTCAACGGCGTGTCGGCCGTGTAAGGTCTGGAGGTAGTAAACGTAACCGGATTCTTTTCGTCAGGCTGGCGGTCACCTATCAATCTGTTAACCCACAAGTTCGTTACTTTTATTTCCAGATTGTTGTCGCCCTGTTTCAGTGCATCGGTGACATTTACCTTAAACGGTTTTTTCCAGACGATGCCGAGCGATTTCCCGTTCACTGCCACTTCCGCCAGATTTTGTGCGTCGCCCAGATCAAGCCACAGCTGCGCACCTGAAGTAAACCATTCGGCGGGAGCATGAAGCGTTTTTGAGTAGGAACCCGTTCCCGAAAAATATTTTATTCCCCTGTCTGCTTTTTCATTCCAGGGAGTCAGCGATGTAAATACCGCCTTCTCCGGAGCGCCGCGTCCTGCCTGAAAGGATACGTTCCATTCGCCATCAACAGCGGCAAGCCGCGTTTCGGATATCTCCGGCAAAGTAAAGGATTTTACATTTGTCCTGTTTCTGAAAACCACAAATATTGCATCCACAGGCTCCAGATGCAGCTTGACTTTGGTTACTCCGTTTTCGATGCGGTACGACGCCTTTTCAATCAACCCCGTTTCGGGATGCCATATTTCAGGCTCCATCCCGTCGACCCTGAATGTGGCCTCGATATCGTCCGCTCTGTCGTCATGATTCGCTACCCAGTAAATCTGGATGTCGTCCACTTTGCGGTGAACGAAAAACAGTTTGACGCTACCTTCCTGCGCGCCGAAATCCTGAGCCACGCCCTCCGTTTTCAATACATCCGGCAGGGATGTGCCTGCATAAATTTTGCCTTTGCCTGCACTGTTTGCCCCTGTTTCATTCGCCCACAATTCGCTGACGATAGCGTCAAATTCTGCCGGATCGTCGGCCAGACTGGGCGTTTGGACAGGCTTTGTACCGGTTACGACTGCTCCGTTTTTCACCATATCCCTGATCTTGCGAAGTACGGACAGCGTCATGTACCGGCTGTTCGGATCCAGTACAAGCAGGCGATAGCTCATGCCGCTCGGCGTCACGATCCGTCCGTTCTCTACCGACATCAAATTGACCAGCGCGTCGGCGTTTACAAAATCGTAGCTGTAGCCTTCCGGTATCTCAGGCAAACCGTTGCCGTTACGTCCGCTGAACATCACCGTGATATTGTTGTCCTCGCCGTAATAATATGCGATGTCGGCCACATATTCACCCTGTTGCAGCATGTAGCAGCTGCGCGCCAGATAGGAAGTCCAGGCAACCGCCTGTTCCGC
>JAIRXI010000132.1 GCA_031268395.1 Tannerella sp.
GTGAAAGAAAACGTACAGTTATTTTCAGACAGCGCCTGACTGCCCGGAGGGACGTTTCCTCCCATTCTTCGGAAGGAAACGATCCCGTCCGGCGTCAACCGTTTTGTGCGGGGGCATTATTCGTCAACCGTCAGGCTGTATTCCAGCGTCAGCGTGCGCGGCTTTTTCAGGGTCGTGCCTCCGCCGGTGTACTGCGTCACAATGCTCAGCGAGTAATCGCCGGCCGACAAGTCGGTCGGGATGATAAAAGTGATCCGCGAGGGATTGTTAATGCCGATGGACGTTTCGGGAATCACCCACTCCGTGCTGTCGGGCCGCAGGCGCAGTTTCAGCCCTACGGTCGGATCCGAGCCGGCAATCTTGATCTTGTGGCCGGTGACGTGCGCCATCCCGCCCGGTGTGAGACTGATGTTTTCCTGTCCCGTAAACACGTCGGTCACGGCATTGATCACGTTCGGTATCTTTGCCATGCCCAGCACTTCCACGTCGATGGACTTCAGCGATTCGCGCAGGTCCTTCGAGGGCAGTGCGCGGGCGATCAGCTGATTTTTGAGCGGATTCCATTTGGCGGCGTCGCCGATGAAGACGCCCGCAGGCTCCAGGTAAAAGATGCCCAGGCCGAAGTCTACGCGCTGTGCACGCCGGAAGCGTTCCTGTGCGCAGTGCTTCAGCAGGTCATACGACGCCCGCAGCGTCACGGAACTGAGGTCCGTGCCACGGCTTAAGGCGTCGGCAATGAGGTCGTCGATCGATGCCGAACCCGTGTTCAGTACGCGGCCCGTGCGGTCGTCGACCCTCTCTGTCAGCGGTGTATCGTACAATTCTACATACACTCTGGGTTTGTTTTCTGCCATTTCTGTTAATATTAAAAAGTTACTGTATTTCAGTGGCTGCCGGCAGCTTTACGCTGTCCGGCGGCCGACTGTTTTCTGTTTTCTGCCTGAAATTATTTTTCATACTGACACTGTAATGCAATAATACAGAGACTGTATCCGAAAACGATACAGCCTCTGTAACTTTAAATCAGTTCCATTCGTTAGCCTGCGTGATGCTCGCGTTCTGATCCATCACGGGTTGGGGTATCGGCCAGATGTATCCTTTGGAGGCATCGAAGCGGATCGGCTCGGCAATGATTTTTTCGCAGTCCCAGTGTCCGCAGCTGTCCTGATAGGCCTGGAGACCGGCATTGACCCCGTAGAGCACATTGCCCGGGGGGTTCATGAATATCTCGGCCTGTTTGGTGCGCAGCAAGTCCCAATAACGCTTGTCTTCATTGACCAGTTCGACGCGGCGTTCGTGGAAAATCTTCGCACGCATTTCCGCCTGATTGCCCAGCAGGGGCGCGACCGAGGGCAGTCCGCCCCGCTTGATGCGTATCTCATCCATCGCCCAGCGGATAGAGTCGTTGCCCGGCTCGCATTCGTTCAGACTTTCGGCCAGGAACAGCAGCGCTTCGCCGTAACGGTAAATGATCCAGTTCTGGAATCCACTCTGGAAGAGCGACTCCATTTCCACGCCCTTGATGCACCAGTATCCGCTGCGTCCGCCGCCGCCTTCGCCACCAATGGATTCGGCGTTGGTATTCTTATAGTCCGGATGCGATTGAAACGGTGTGTACGTCCCGTCGGCACGCAAAACGGGTTCGCCCGGAAGGAGGTACCACTTTTTCAGTCGTTTGTCCCTGTTTTCCCAGGGTTTCTTAAAATCATACAGCGGCGATTCGTAGATCGTCTGTCCGTCCGTACATTCGTAGTCGTCCACCAGACTGCGGGGCGCGCTGAAACTGGCCCATCCGGTGCCGCGCAGGCTTACGCCACCCGGAACACCCAGCATGTTTGTCACATTGGTGACCTCGTTTTCCACATACTGATACGCCAGGATGGTTTCGTCATCCATGTTATTGGTAGAACTTTCGAACAGTTTGACAAAGTCCTCTTCCAGGATATACTCGCCGGAGCGAATGACACCCTGAATCGTGTTTGCCGCTTCGCGCCAGAGTTGCTGACTGCTTTTGTCGCTCATCTTCTTGCTGTGGAACTGGTCGAGACTGGCCTGCCACATCAGCACTTCCGCCTTGGCGCACAAAGCGGCATGGCGGGTGATCTTGCCGCTTTTGTCTTTTGCGTTCGGCAGCGTAGCAATCGCCTTGTCCAGATTTTCGACCGCATAGTCGAACACTTCCCGGCGCGGGCTTTTCCCGATCGTGCGTGATTCGTCCAGCGTCACAGGTTTTTCCTTGATCAGGGGGACGTCTCCGAAGGCGCGGGCCAGATGAAAATATTTCAGCGCCAGGACAAAACGCGCTTCCCCTTCCATCCGGGCACGTATGCTTTCGTCGGCAAACGGGACATTTTGCAAATTCTCCAGGAAATACAGGATGTTGCGGATCTGGTCATATTTCCAGAAGGTAAAATTCCCGGCCGTCAGGTTTCCCACCGCCGCGTGAAGGTTTCCCTGCTTAATTTCACCCATGCCGCCTTCGCCCCAGGCATTGGTCATGATGGCGTTGTCACTGAGACATTCCATCCAGTAGCGGTACTGGCTTGGGAGATAACCGTAGAGTGCGTTCAGCGCCATCTGCGCGTCCGATTCGGATTTCCAGAACGTGGTCACGTCCGGCGTATGCAAAGGTGGCTG
>JAIRXI010000148.1 GCA_031268395.1 Tannerella sp.
TCAAACTGCTGCTGTTCGTTTCGCTGGTCAGCATCGCTATTTCCATGTTCGGGCTGTTCTCGCAGGTGTCGCTCTCCTGCGAAAAGCGGCGCAGGGAGATTGCCGTGCGCAAGATCAACGGGGCCACCGTCGGGAAGATCCTCGACATGTATGCCCGCGAATATGCGCTGCTGCTTGCGGTGGGGGCCGCCGTCGCCTTCCCGCCGGGCTATCTGCTGATGCGGCGCTGGCTGGAGCAGTATGTGCTGCAAACCGACATCCCGGCGTGGATCTACCTCGCCATCCTGCTGCTGCTGACCTGCGTCGTCGCGGCCTGCGTCGGCTGGCGGGTCTACCGGGCGAGCATCGAAAACCCCGCAGACGTGATCAAAAACGAATGAAGCCATGATCATGCCTCTCACCATTCAACCCGCCGTGCACCGTCATTGCGACGAAGGAAGCAATCCCTGCGTGTATTGGCGATTGCTTCCTGCTTCGTTCCTCGAAGTCGCAATGAAGGTACACGGCCCACTGTCCTGCAATCGGTGCGACGCGATAAAAAACAGGCCGGACAAAGAAAAATTGTGCCTGATTACTTGTGATTTATCCGGAACTGTTTCTTATTTTTGCAGGGTAATAGCATTTAGTGGAGGAATGGAAACCTGTTTGCAAATGAAACCGTTTAATTTTCAGTACACAATACACCATCCGCATACGTTCGTGTGCGAGTCAGGTATTGCAGTACGCGACTCGCGTATTGCAGTACGCAGTATGCGTATTACAGTACCCGACTTGCGTATTACAGTACGCAACCCGTGTACTGTAATACGCGGCTCGCGTACTACAGTGCGCAAACTGCACGTGCCCCCGGCCGACATGGAAAGGCGTGTTTTTTGTACGCTGCTCCCTGCGCGGAAGGGAAAAACGGAATTATTCATTTTAAAACGGGAAGACGATGCCACAATCGGATTACATACCGCATGACGGTGCACGGCGCGCTATCCTGCAACGGCAGGCACAGGTATGAAGAACGACATGTTGAAATGCACTCTCAACGACTACAAAACAAACTAAATAATTGAACGATGAAACTTTTTAAATTAGCCCTGCGTACCCTGCTTCATTACAGGATGTACACGTTTATCAACCTGCTGGGACTGGCGATGAGCCTGACCTGCGTGATTATCATTGCCCGCTACGTATACAGCGAGCTGAAAGTGGACGGCTTCAACAGCCGGCTGGACCGGATCTGCGTTAGCACGCAGGAAATGTCCATCAATCCGGGAACCGTCCGTTATTCCGGCATCTTCAACCCGAACAATGAGAAAACCTTTGTCGACCTCTCCAAACATCCCGGCGTGGAAAAGCATGCCCTTTTCATCCCCCTGGACAAAGAGCAGATCATGGTCGGGGAGGAAACGTACAACACCAAGCTGCTGGTGGTCGACTCCGTGTTCCTGCAAATCCTCGACTATCCCGCAACGGCAGGCGCCGACAACATCTACCGTCCGGAAGAGGTCCTGATTACGGAAACGTTCGCGGCGAAAGTCTTCGGCCGGGAAGACCCGGTGGGCAGGGCCCTCTTCTACCCTACCCTCAACCGGACACTGACCGTGGCCGGCGTCCTCCGCACGCCGGCACACAAAAGCAGCCTTTCGTTCGACCTGCTTGTCTACATGCAAAACGTCAACGACTGGAGCCGCGTACCGCAGAGCTTCCTCCTGCTCCATCCGGGAAGCGACCGGCACGACATCAACCGGCAGTACGGCGACTTTATGGAAATGGCGGCCTGGGGATACGGCATCCGCTACCAGCTTTTCCCCTGCCGGGAGGTCTATTTCGACCGGCAGATCTCCGATTACGGCCTCTTTGTGCACGGCAACCTTACTTACGTTTTCATCCTCATGAGCATCGGCGTCCTGCTGCTGCTGATCGGAGTGGTGAACTACATCAACATCCACTCCGTGGTGATGATGCGGCGCAACCGGGAACTGGGCGTGAAGAAGGTCTTCGGCGCCGGAGGCTTTACCATCTTCATGCAGCTGCTGCTCGAAAACCTGCTGCCGGTTGTCCTGGCGCTGGCCGTGGCCTTCCTGCTGGCCGAAACCCTGCAACCCTTCGTCGAAAAGTCTCTCGGCATCCGCCAGTATCCCAGCCTCCGCTTCGACCTGTGGCTCGCGCTGGCCCTGACCGTCGTGCTGCCGGGAGCGCTGAACGTCGCCCCTTTCCTGCGCTACCGCTATTTCTCGCCCGTGCGTTCGCTCCGCGCCGTGACTGTCGGCGGAAGCAAATCCCTGCTTCCGCAGCAGTTCTTCCTCTGTTTCCAGTCTTTCCTGACGATGGGTCTCCTTTCCGTTTCCCTCTTTTTTGTGAAGCAGCTGGATTTCATGCTCCATGCCGACCTCGGATTCCGCACGCGGGACATCATACAGGTGCCCTTCCTGAACCGGAACGTAAACTTCTCCCTTCCGGAAAATGAATGGAAAGCGCAGCGGGAAAAGAGGAAAACCATTACCGACGAACTGAAGCAGAAACTGGATGCCTCCACGCTGCTGGAATACTGGAGTTTCGGCGAATTTCCGACGGGGAATTTGCATGAATTTGAATTTAAGTCGTCCGGCGGGGAGCCGCAGAAAGTCCTCCTGACGGGCGCCGACGAGACCTGGTTCAAACTCTATGACATCCGGCTGCTCGATGGTCGACTGTGGGACAACACGGTCGACAACGACTTCAGCTACGACCTGATTGTGAACGAAGCCGCGCTCCGGCAGTTCGACATCGCCGACTACCGCGAGGGGGAACTGCAACCCAGCCGTCGAATCTGGTGGTCGTCGGACAGGGGGGAGGAGATGAAGACCAACCCGCCTTACCGGATCGTGGGCGTGGTGAAGGATTTCCACACGAAGCACCTCTCCAGCCGGCAGGCGCCGGTCGCCATCTATTTTTCGGAACCGTGGAGAGACTACCCCGTGGTGGCCTCCTTTGCGCCCGAACACCGGAGGGAGGTGATCGAATGGATGCGAGGCCTGCACGACGAAATGATCGGCGGCGAGTTCGCGTACACCTTCATCGAAGACGAGATCGCGGCGCTCTACCTGGAAGACAAAAAGGTATCCGTCATCTGCACGGTTTTCACGGGGATCGCCATCCTGATCGGTGCGCTGGGCGTGCTGGGCGTGTCGCTGTTCGACATCCGGCGGCGGCGGAAGGAAATTGCCATCCGGAAGGTGAACGGCGCCACCATCACAGACATTATCCGGCTGCTGCTGAAAAAATACCTGGCGGTACAGGCCATCGCCTTCGTTCTCGCAACGCCCGTCGCCCTGTTTGTCATCCACCGCTACCTGGACAATTTTGCCTTCCGGGCGCCGGTATCGTGGTGGATATTCGCCGTCGCGCTGACCGTCACCGTCGCCATTTCGCTGCTCACGCTGCTCTTCCAGGCCGGCAGAGCCAGCAGGGAAAATCCGGCCGACGTCGTAAAAACGGAATAGCTCGCACGCAGATGATGGAAGGGACTCATGATTTCCCCGTTCGGGAATAAACATTATCTTTGCAGCCTCATTCTATATAATATTAAATGTATGGCAAACTTATTTGATCTGAAAGACAGCGTGATCCTGCTGACCGGAGGATGCGGGATTCTGGGCGGCTGCATGGCCGGACATCTGGCGGGCGAGGGCGCGCGCACTGTGATTCTTGACCGGAACGCGGAAGGCGGCCGGCGACTGGCGGCGGACATCCGGGACGCCGGCGGCGAAGCGCTTTTCCTGGAAACGGACGTGCTCGACAGGGAAACGCTCGTGCGGAACAGACAGGAGATCCTGGACGCCTTCGGGCGGATCGACGTGCTGATCAACCTGGCCGGCGGCAATATGGCCGGAGCGACGATCCCGCCGGACAAAACGTTTTTTGACCTCGACCTCGACGCCTTCCGCAAGGTTGTTGACCTCAACCTCTTCGGGACGGTGTTGCCGACGATGGTCTTTGCCGCGGCGATGGTAGCCCGCAAGAAAGGCAGCATCATCAACGTCTCGTCCGAATCGGCGCTGCGTCCGCTGACGCGCGTCGTGGGCTACGGATGCGCCAAGGCCGCCGTCAGCAACTTTACGCAGTATCTGGCCGGCGAACTGGCCGTCAAATTCGGCGAGGGACTGCGCGTGAACGCCATTGCGCCGGGTTTCTTCCTGACGGAACAGAACCGCGCGCTGATGACCAACCCCGACGGCACGCCTTCCGACCGCTGCAAAACGGTCATGGCTCATACGCCCTTCAACCGCCTTGGACGCCCCGACGAACTGCTGGGCACCGTCCAGTGGCTGGCCAGCGACGCATCGGCCTTCGTGACCGGCACGGTCACGCCGATCGACGGCGGCTTCGACGCCTTTTCCATTTAACCGGCAAAGAGATAACAGCTAATCCTATAATAAAGAATAACGATGGAACTAAAAAACTCCTGTCAGTGGGCGATGGTCGTCCCCACCAGCATGGGCGTACGCCTGACCCCGGACGCTCAGGGACAGCCCGTACATACCGGCGACCGCCTGCTGATGCAGGCAACCAGTGCAGAAACTAACGTGGCAAGCATATCCGCCTACCTGGGACTTCCTGTAAAGGTGCTGACCACTTTTGTCAAGGGCAGTCCGATTGCCCGGTTTATCCGGGACAATTTGAGCAGCCGCCACCTGGTCTGCGAAGGGAAAGAAGTCGAACAGGGCGGGCCGTGGGGCTACCGCCACCAGATCAACATAGCCGACAGCGGCTTCGGTTCGCGCGGGCCGCGCGTCTGGAACGACCGCAGCGGCGAAGTCGGACGTACCCTGAATGTGAATGACTTCGACCTCGACCGCCTCTTCGGACAGGAAGGCGTGCAGATTCTGCATCTCTCCGGCCTGATCGGCGCCCTGTCGCCCGAAACAAGCCGCTTCTGTCTCGAACTGGCCCGGGCCGCCCGGAAATACGGCACAAAGATTGCGTTCGACCTGAACTACCGCGCTTCTTTCTGGAAAGGACGCGAAGAGGAATTGCGCGGCATCTTCACCGAGATCGCCTCCATTGCCGATATCCTTGTCGGCAACGAAGAAGACTTCCAGCTCAGCCTCGGCATCGAAGGTCCGGAAGCCGGCGGTCAGGCGCTGGCCGCAAAAATCGACAGTTTCAAGGGTATGATTCGCAATGTAAAGAAGGCGTTTCCGGATACGTCTGTTTTTGCAACCACCCTGCGCGAAGTCGTCAACGCCAATCATCACCAGTGGGGCGCCATCATGCTCGAAGGCGACGAATGGCACATCGTCGAACCGCGCCCCATCCACGTACTCGACCGCATCGGCGGCGGCGACGGCTTTGTCGGCGGCCTCCTCTACGGCATTCTGAAAGGCTGGGAACCGGAAAAATGGATCCGGTTCGGATGGGCAACCGGCGTACTGGCGACTACCTTCCTGACCGACTATGGCCAGCCGGCCGACGAAGATCAGGTCTGGAGCATCTGGGGCGGCAACGCGCGCGTAATTCGATGATCCCGCCACGCAAAGAGGATAAGATTATAACTTCAGTAATATGAAAGATCTTCTTAAAACAAGGCAAGACCACGAACTGCCGTTGTGTATCGAAGATTGGGGATGGAAATATCATCACACCGGCATTCCAACAGACAAAGTGATACCCAATGAGAGATACTTGCCTCACCTGAAATTCCATGTTTCAGGATTTGATACCAGTCCATTCGGGATTGAGTGGATGAGATTTGACGAAGATTGTCCCCTGTCGGATATAATAAAATCCGTTCCTCACATTGCGTTTGAGGTTGATGATATTGACGAGGAATTTGCCAAGCATAATTTTGAAATTATTTCCGAACCGGGTGTACCGGGTGAGGGAGTCAGGGCAGCAATGATTTTGCATAATGGTGCGCCTGTTGAGTTGATTGAATTTAAAAAGAATAAATAACTGCCAGCGACTACCATCCAGAATATCGGGGACGAACACATCAACGGCGGACACGCAGGGGCGAATAATTTTTCGCCCCTGCGTGTTCTCCGTTGATTGTGGACAGAAATACGCACACGTTGATTAGCGATAGATTTTTCCACTACCTTTGTACATAAGAAATATAATTAAAACAGAAAAGAAAATGTACAGACAAATATTCAAACCTACAGAGTACAACCACACGATTCCCGTCGAGGTGCCGCGCGAATGGTACGGGCAAACGGTTGAAGTCACTGCGTTTCCGATAATCGCACCTCCGAAAACGCCGTCGGTTGTCGACGAAGACTTTTACAAACTTTGCGGAGCATGGGAATCCGCCCAAAGTGCGGAAGAAATGGCGGCAGCGCTTAAAGCCGCCCGAAAATTCAGGGGAAAAGATACATTTTTTTAATTCACGCGCCATGCAATATTTGTTAGATACCAATATCTGCGTTTTTTTCTTTCGCGACAAATTCAACATACCTGACGCTCTCAGGGCAAAAGGACCCGAAAATTGTTGCGTTTCGGAAATTACGGTGGCAGAACTCCGCTATGGGGCAGAGAACAGTGCAAATCCTCAAAAACACCATCAACTGCTAGACATATTCCTGCAACGGATAGCGACCATTCCCATTACGGACAGCATTCGTGCGTATGCCAAAGAGAAAGTCCGGCTGAAAAAAGCAGGTACGCCTGTCCATGATGAGTTTGACCTCTTGATAGGCGCTTCTGCCATACACAACAGGCTGACGCTTGTCACGGACAATCTGAAAGATTTCAAACACTTTTCCGGTATTAATGTTGAAAACTGGACAAAAAGATGATTCTCATTTGCCCTCATTTCTCTATCACCATCCGCCTGTTACAACGATATGAGTAAAAAATACACAATCAACTATCGGCACGGGCTGCAAGCCCACGTCGGCGGGATAAAAATGGCGAACATATCAACGGCGGACACGCAGGGGTAAAAATTTTTCGCCCCTGCCTTTTTCGTCCCCTCCAAATTTCGGAAACAAATCATACCCTTGCCAAATGAAATAAGTACTGGTCATTCTTCATCCCGCCCATTTATCCGTTTCCAGAAATCGTCTTTTTGTAATGCCCTGTCCATATACGCCCTTAATTCCTCAAAACTCATATCTTTTGTTTCGGCGTATATTTTTGC
>JAIRXI010000172.1 GCA_031268395.1 Tannerella sp.
GAATGATGAACGGAGGCATCATTCATCGTTCGTAAAATCCCTGCCGTGCGAAGTTTAATATCCCGGATTTTGTGTTATGTTCGGATTTCTGTCCATTTCCGTCTGCGGGATGGGAAGCAAATAGTTACGTTGCGGCTGAAATACTCGTTCTTCCAGAAGGATATGCCCTTCGCTCCAGGTGATCTGTCCGGTTGCCGAATTCATCGTTCCGTTCCGGCAACCCAGCGCCCAGCCATTCAGCAGCGCCGGCCCCAAATCCCAGCGCTTCAGGTCGAAATAACGCAGTCCTTCAAACGCCAGTTCAATACGCCGTTCATAACGTACCAGCCGTTCGTCCAATTGCGCCGCTTCGGGCATACCGGCGCGTGTACGTATGGCATTGATATAGCCCAAAGCCCTGTCTGTATCTCGCCCGGTCTTCAGGGCGCACTCCGCGAAGATGAGATACATCTCAGCCAGACGGATGACAATGCCGTTTCCGTCATAATTATTGGCGTCCACCACCGACATGGGATAAATGTGTTTCTTCACCAGCAACCCGCCGCGTGAAGCAGCCGCCTCTTCGTGGTAGTCTAAGTTGCGACGGTCGGCCTGTCCGTCAAGGAAAAGATCCAGCGGATTGTAGTACCGTCCGTTGTAGAACTCGCCGGGGCACAAGACAATCTGTGTCAGGCGCGGGTCGCGGTTTTTGAACGGTTCGTTTGGATTGTAGCCGGAACCGGCCTCGTCGATGTATTTCCCGTCTGCCGTCTGGAAGGCTTCGATAAAAGGCCACAATGCATTCAGCGCCGACCAACCGCCCTCGGCCGCAGGCATGTCGAGCTGGGGAATTAGTTGCTTGTAATCATTTTTCACATACTGCACATCCAGTATCGCCTCTTTGTTGGACGACTCGGCTGACGCCCAAAACATTTCCTCGTAGGTGGGAAACAGTTCGTAACACGGCATGGCAATCACCGCCGCCGCATCCGTCTGCGCTTCTTCGTATTTCCCCAGATAGAGTTCAAGCCGCGCCTTCAACGCCAGGGCTGCGCCCCGGGTGATATGTCCGCCGGATTCAATCGTACTCTGCTCCGGAAGGATAGTCGCCACCTCTGCCAGTTCCCTCAAAATGAAGTTTTCCACTTCCGCTTTCGGCGTTCGCGGCAATGCAGCTTCTTCTCCCGTAGCAAGTACGTTTTCGACCAGCGGAATGTCGCCGTAAAGCATCACTTTGTTATAATAGTCGTAAGCCCGCAGGAAACGTACTTCTACCTTATAGCGTTCCTTGAGCGAAGCGTCCATGTCGACCGGTTCCACTTTTTCCAGAAAATTGTTGTACTTGCGGATCCGGTCATACGTAAACCATCGGGCACCATCCATATGGCTACCCCCCGTGCCGAGATTGTTCGTCGGCAGGAGCCTCCCGTTTCCAAGAGGTTGATATTGATAATTGAACTGTTCGTATCCATTGTCGGATGCGGCGTCCATAAAGACGACATTCATCACCGATTCCCAAGTCCTGTAACAGCCGTTCAATGCCATTGAGACATCCGATTCGCTCTGCCAGAAAGTCGCGTCGGAAAGCTGGTCGGGAGGAGCCACGTCCAGAAAATCATCACTGCACGAGAACAAACCCGTGAGCAGGGCTATTGCCATTATTATATTTTTTTTCATAATTCGTTTCTATTAAAAAGTTATATCCAATCCTACTGTATAAATCGCTATCTGCGGGTGCACGTTGGTGTTGCCGTTTTCCGGATCCACATCCACGGGCATTTTTTTGAAAGTAAGCAGGTTTTGCCCGCTGAAATAAACTCGCGTACGGGCAATGCCCAGGTGGTCGAGCAAGTTCTTCGGCAAATTGTATCCGAGCTGCAAATGTTTCAGACGCAGGTAACTTGCATTGATTACCAGAAACGAACTCATGGCGCGGTTTTGCGTCTGCGAGACCAGCGTGCGCGGATAATATCCCGTCTGCGTCACCCGCCCGTTTTCCACAAGCGTCCGGTCTAAGTGTTTGTATTGCGGATTCGACCCGTTCTCGAACGGCCACATGGACTGCGCGTCGAGGGTGCGGTACGCATCGGCCACTCCCTGAAAATTGGCCTGGAGATCGACATTCCCGTATTTCAGGTTTGCGCTGAATCCATACGTGATGTTCGGAATGCTGTTACCCAGCGCCACCCGATCGTCTGCATCTATTTTCCCGTCGCCGTTCTGATCTTTGAATTTCAAGTCGCCGGCCTTTACGTTGACGGTATGTACCGGACTGTTGGCGGCTTCTTCGTCGGTCATGAAGATGCCTGTACATTCATATCCGTAGAACGAATCCCACGGATAACCCTCCATCCGGATAGTGTTTCCTTTGGAAGGATTGGGATATTTCTCCACCGTATTCTTATTGTGAGTCACATATCCGGAGACGCTATATCGGAATGCCTGAATCGTGTGCGCGTGCCCCAGAGAGATTTCTACGCCCCTGTTTCGCAAAGCGCCTCCATTGGAGACCGGTGCGTCCAGTCCGAAAATAAGCGAGACCGGGACGGTGGTCAGGATATTGTCGGTATAGCGGTCGTAATACTCTGCGGAAGCCGTCAGGAGACCGTTGCGTATGTCCACATCCATTCCCAGATTCGTTTCCGTGGTCGTCTCCCAGGAAATCAAGGCATTGTTGGCGCCGGTCTGGGCTGCGCCGTCGACTACGCCGTTGAAGAAATTGTAGTTCTGTCCCAGCGCGATCTTGGCGATATACAGGTAATCGCTCGTACGGTGATTACCCAGTTTCCCCCACGATCCGCGCAGTTTCAGGTTGTCCAGCCATTCGATGTCCTCCATGAAACGTTCCTCCGAGATTCGCCATGCAGCCGAGAGAGACGGAAACGTACCCCAGCGACGCCCGCGGGCAAACTTGGACGAACCGTCGCTCCGCAAATTAAATTCAAACAGATATTTTCCCGCATAGTCATAGTTGAGGCGTCCGAAATAAGAGCCGATCCGGGTGTCCGAAGCGCTGCCGTTATTTGTCCAGCCATTGCTTGACCCGGCGTCCAGCTCCGTCAGTTCGTTGCTGGGGAAAGTCCGCCGATAGGCTTTCGTCAAATGATAGGTATACGATTCGCGCGAAACGCCCAGCAACCCTTTCACGTGATGGTCGCCGATCTGCTTTTCGTAATTCAGCAAGCCTTGCAGCGTCACCGTCATCCACCGCGCCAGATAATCCTCCACACTGTTCGGCCCCTGGATGCTGCCGTCACCGTAAGCAACCTCCTTGATGTGTGTCTTGCCGTCGTCGAAATTGTAATCCAGTCCGGCAACACCTTTCAGCGTAAGGCCGTCGATGATTTTGATTTCCCCGAACGCGCTGCCCAAGGCATGTGTATAGTTGGATTTTGCATTTCCTCCGGCTTCGATCCACGCAATGGGATTGCCGTCGATATGCCGTCCCCACGTGCCGTCTTGATATTTGTTTACAAACGTATTGGGTATGCGGTTCACCTGCCTGAAAAATTCGCTGTACCCACCATAGGGCGAAGTCGGCTGAATGATCGTCCGGTAGGACAGGCTGGAATTGATGCCGAAGCTCAGCCACCGCGTCACGTTGCTATCCAAGTTTACGCGCACGGTATAGCGGTCGTGCGCCGTGTTTTTAGTCAGTCCTTCCTGATTGTAGTAGGCCAGCGATACGAGATAGCGCGTGGCTTCCGTTCCTCCGCTCAGACTGATGTTATGGTTGTGCGTGAGGCCGCTTCCCCGAAGAAACAGGCCTACCCAGTCCGTGTTCGGAAAATTGTCCGGATCTGATCCGTTCCGGTATTTGGCAATGTCTTCCGGGGTATAAATAATGTTATTGCCCTCGTTTAATCTTGCTTCGTTTGACAGTTCGGCATACTCGGCCGAAGAGAGATGATCGGGCAGCTGAATCGCCCGTTCCCAGCCGACATACCCGTTATAGGTCAGCGCAGGTTTGCCCTGCTTGCCCCGTTTGGTGGTCACCAGTATGACGCCGTTGGCCGCCCGCGTTCCGTAAATGGCCGCCGCGGCCGCATCCTTCAGCACGCTGATGTTTTCCACATCATTGGGATTCACGTCGTCCATTGAAGCCTCCAGCCCGTCGACCAGCACCATGGGAGCCGAATTGTTCATGGTTCCCACGCCGCGGATGAGCATGGAAGTGCCCTCCCGTCCGGGCTGTCCCGAACTGGAAGTAACGGCTACGCCCGGCAGTTTGCCCTGCAACATGCTGCCCATGTTGGTAGCCGGCAATCCGCTCAGTTCCTCGCCCGACAGGGAGGAAACGGCGCCCGTCAGGTTCACTTTCTTCTGCGTGCCGTAACCGACTACGACGACTTCTTCCAATACTTTAGCGTCTTCTACCAGTTTGATTACAAGGGATTTGCCCCCCCCCCCCATGCCGGCAATACACTGATTTCCTGTGAGATATAACCGACAAAAGATACTTGCACGATTGCGTCTTCCGCTACGGACAGGGAGAAATTCCCGTCCGCATCCGTCACGGTGCCGTTGAGGGTACCCTTCTCCACTACGTTGACGCCTGCCAGCGGCTCTTCGCCTGCATCCACAACAATGCCTGTAATTCGCTTGCCGGCCTGAAAAGCCGCATTCCCTTCTGCCTGACTTGTACAGGGGGTTATCAGGAGAATAGCCGAAAGGAGAAAGCTACTCAAACCCCACAATGATTTTTCGTGTTTCATAGAGAAAATAAATTTTATAATTAAAAAACCCGGCTGCAAAGTAAGCGGATTCAGATGAGGCGGTTCCGGAAAAACAGGACTAATAAAACAGGAAAACGGAACTGATACGGCTTTTTCTTGCTCATTATGGAACTCATGACAACGAAAGCGCTTTTGCACTCGGAAAAGAACCGGACTTTTTCCGGTATTATTATCCCAACATGTCTATTAGACGCTTCTCCTGTTGTGTCCGGAAGAGAAGACTGCCGGCAGGCCGCAAATGGAATATCCGCCCGTCAACCCGTCCCAGCCGGGACGGAATGTTGGTAGAAAAGGGAACACGAGAGACACCACCCGTCCCGGCCACAATGTCACCAATATAGCATATATATTATTTGTATTTTTGATATTTTCCTTTTTTAGT
>JAIRXI010000197.1 GCA_031268395.1 Tannerella sp.
AACACCCGCTGCTTTCGCAGACCCGGTCCGACGACAAACTGTTCTTTCATACGGTGGAACAGGGACAGACCGTGTATTCCATTGCGCTCATGTACGACGTGTCAGAAGAGGATATCTACCGCCTGAATCCTTCGAGCCGGCAGTATGTCAGGGCCGGGGAACGGCTGAAAATCCCGCAGAAGGAGGTGGCGGCGCTTACGGAGGAACGGAAGGATGAGATGTACGTGTATCACACCATTCAGCAGGGAGAGACCCTGTATGGCATGTCCAAACGCTACAGGATACCGGCGGAAGACATCTCCGACGCCAATCCGGGACTGACGCTCCAGTCCTTCGTTTCGGGAAAAATCATCCGCATCCCGGTCGTGAAAATCCGGTCCGAACCGACTACCGTGACCCGGACCGTCGTGAAAAAAATCGAATATACCATCCGGAAAAAAGAAACGATTTACGGGATATGCCGGCAATTCAACATCACCGGCGACCAGTTGCTCACGTATAATCCGGAACTGAAGGCGGGACTGAAAGCGGGGATGCTGATTATCATCCCGGTGGAAACGGAGGAATCCGTGACGATTGCGCCCGAACAGGAAGAGTTTGACCTGGATGCCGTGATGGCGGCACGCCATGAAATCCGGAAGACGAACGTCGCCAGAATCGCCATGCTGCTGCCCTTTCAGGTGAGCGACAGTCAGCATTCCGGCCGTTTTCTCGAATACTACGAAGGCTTCCTGCTGGCCGTGGACAGCATGCGCAGTTCCGGCATGGCCGTCGAACTGTCTGTACACGACATCGGCGACACGAACCAGAAACTGCGGACAGCGCTGGAAAACGAAGCGCTGAAGAAGTCGAATCTGCTGATTGGCGGCGTCACGAACGAACAGATCGAACTGATCGGAGAGTTTGCACTGAAAAACAACGTCAAATACGTGGTGCCGTCCTACTCGAAATGCGACAGGCTGACCTCGGGCAACGCCAGCATTTTTCAGGTGAATACGCCTTACCAGTATCTGTTTTCGTATGCGACGGCGCGTGCCTGCGCACTGTTTGCCGACTGCAATATCATCCTGCTGAACACACACGACAAGGACGAAAAAACGCTTTTCATCAACACCTTTAAAGCCGACATGAGGGAACGGGAGATGGCCTTCCGGGAACTTTCGTTCAGCGCATCATCGTTCCCGGACGACCTGGCCGCCATGCTGGTAACGAACAAACCGAACGTCATCGTACCGGTATCTTCCTCCATCGAAGCCCTTCGCAGGATCAAAGGCCCGCTCCGGACGCTGGCCGACAGCAAACCGGAATACCGGCTGACCCTGTTCGGCTATCCGGAATGGCAGATGTATACGGATCTTCTGGAAGACTTTTTCATGCTCAACACCCATATCTATACTTCCTTCTATGCAAACAACCTGTCGAAGGAAGTGCAGAGGTTCAATGCCAAATACAACTACTGGTACAAAAAAAACATGGCTCAGACTTATCCCAGATATGCGATGCTCGGATTCGATACGGGGATGTTTTTTATTTCGGCCATCAACAAATACGGCACCAATTTTGAAGGGAACATACAGCGCCTCGCCTACCCCAGCATCCAGACCGGTTTTCGTTTTGAACGCGTCAACAACTGGGGCGGTTTCATCAATACGAACCTGTATATCGTCCGTTTCAACCGGGACTTTGTCATTACACGCGCCGAATGATGAAGCCGGGACTTGTCTTGTTATCGGGTTTGCTTTCGTTCGCAGCCGTTTCCGGCGGCCGGGCGCAGCACAGTTTCCGTCCGGAATGGGCTGTCGGCGCGTCGGGCGGCGTAACCTTTTCGTCCGTCGGTTTTTCGCCGAAGGTACAGGAAGACATGTTAAGGGGATACCTGGGCGGCCTGACGCTTCGCTGGATTACGGAGAAGAGTCTCGGCCTCCAGGTGGAACTGAATTTCAAACAGCAGGGCTGGAAAGAAAACTTTGACGAACTGGACGTGCCGGAAGATGCGAACTACCGCTTCCAGCGGCGGATGAATTACGTGGAACTCCCTTTCATGACGCATATTTATTTCGGCGGCGACCGTATTCGCTTCTTCGTCAACCTGGGGCCGCAGGCCGGTTTCCTGCTCGGCGAGCGTACGGAAGAAAACCTGAACGGCGCAACCCCGCAGAATATCAACTCGCAGCATACCATGCCTGCCGACAAAAGGTTTGAATGGGGGATAGGAGGCGGCCCCGGACTGGAACTCCGCACCCCTGTCGGCTATTTCCTGCTGGAAGGACGCTATTATTACGCCTTGAGCGATTTCTACAACACCCGTCACCAGGACGTCTTTTCCAAAGCCTCTTCCCAGGTAATTTCCGCGCGGCTGACCTGGCTGGTGCCGTTTCGGTAAGGCGGACGCATCTCAAATGGCCATCCATTGCTTTTCGTGCGTTCGCGCCGGAATTTTTGAACCCGTGAACCTCTTTACGGCAAAAAAGCGTAACTTTGCCGTGAAAAATTATCATAATGAAGACAAATCTGAGTTCAAAAATTACGTTGACGAAAATTCCGAAACGATTCTATCAGCCGGAAAACGCCTACGAACATTCGGTACTTGCGCGTTTCGAGAAAATACCGGCGTTTATCTACCCGCAGGACGACGACGGCGCCCGGGCCATCGCCGGGGAAGTCGCCGAACAGATCCGGCTCAGCCGGAGCCAGTCGCGCAATTTCGTGCTGGCGCTGTCGGGCGGGCGTTCCCTGCGCAAAATATTCGCCGAATGGATCCGGCTCCACCGCGAAGAGCAGTTGAGTTTCAAAAACGTAACCGTCTTCCTGATCTATGAATTTTATCCGCTCAGTTCCACCGTCACCGGCAACCTGGCGCGCCTGAAGGAAGAATTTCTGGATCACGTGGAAATCGACCCCGCCAATGTCCATTACCCTGATCAGTTCATGAACGAAGATTCCATCTACGACCTTTACCGGGGATACGACCGGCAGATCGAGGCGGCCGGCGGCATTGACTACCTGATTTCCGGCATCGGTCATTCCGGCGGGATCGGATTCAACGGTCCGGGATCGGCCGTCAGTTCGCGCACCCACCTGGTGATGCTGGACAACGATTCGCGCAAAAAAGCCGCCCGGACGTTCAGTCAGGTGCCCTCCGGCGTGGTCACCATGGGACTGGCCACCATCCTGAAGGCCAAAAACATCCTCCTGATGGCCTGGGGCGAAGGGCGGTCGCACGACGTCCGCTGCCTGCTGGAAGACACGTCGGACAGCGCTCTTCCCGCTACCAGCCTGCAAAATCATACGGGTACAAAAGTGATCGTCGACCTGCAGGCGGCCGGCGAACTGACCCGCATCAGCCATCCCTGGCTCGTCTCCAAGTGCGAATGGGACAACAAACTGATCCGTCGGGCGATTATCTGGCTGTGCGGCCTCACCGGCAAACCGATCCTGAAACTGACCAACAGGGACTATACCGAACATGAACTCGGCGAACTGATCGCCCTGTGGGGTTCGGCCTACAATGTGAATATAAAGATATTCAACGACATTCAGCATACGATCACGGGCTGGCCGGGCGGCAAGCCGAACGCCGACGACGCCAATCGCCCGGAACGCGCAATGCCCTATCCGAAGAAGGTTATTGTGTTCAGTCCGCATCCCGACGACGACGTGATTTCAATGGGCGGCACCTTCCGCCGACTCTGCGACCAGCATCACGAAGTGCATGTGGCCTACCAGACCTCCGGCAACATCGCCGTCAGCGACGAAGACGTTGTGCGCTACTGCGAATACCTGCGCGACGTCTGCTCAAGATATACGGCGGACGAAACCGTGAAGCGCAAGGCCGAAGAAATCATCCGTTTCCTGCGACATGAAAAGACGGACGGCGAACCGGAACATCCGGATGTTCTCTTCATGAAAGGCACCATCCGCCGCGAAGAGGCGCGTACCGCCTGCCGCTATTCGGGCGTGAAGGACGAAAACGTCCATTTTCTGGACCTGCCGTTTTATGAAACGGGGACGATCAGGAAAAACAGCCTGAACGAAACGGATATCGACATCATCAAACGTCTGCTTGGAGACATACGGCCGGATCAGCTGTTTGTGGCCGGCGACCTGTCCGACCCGCACGGGACGCACAAGGTCTGCCTGGACGCGGTGCTGGCCGCTGTCGATGATCTGAAAGACGAAGAATGGCTGAAGCAGTGCCGCATCTGGATGTACCGTGGCGCATGGTCGGAATGGGAGATGGATCACATTGAGATGGCAGTGCCCATCAGCCCGGAGGAATTGCGTTTCAAGCGAAATGCCATCCTCAAACACCAGTCGCAAGCCGAAAGCGCCCCGTTCCTCGGCGATGACGAACGCCTTTTCTGGCAACGGGCCGAAGACCGCAACCGCGCTACCGCCGAGCTTTACCAGAAGCTCGGCCTGGCTTCCTACGAGGCTATCGAAGCATTTGTACAGTATATCCCGCAGCGGGATTAAGATTCGGGAATGACGTGCTGAAGTTTGTCAGGGAATGGATGCTCCCCCTCGCGATGACGGTCGGAGCGCTGACGCATGTCTGGATGGGACGCCTCGCGTTTCTGACGCCGTATCTCATCTTTCTGATGCTGCTGGTCACCTTTTGCAAAATGTCGTGGAAAGACATCCGGTTTCATCCTGCCCACATCTGGCTCCTGCTGATTCAGCTGGCAGGTAACGTGCTAATCTATGTGCTGGTCCGTCCATTCGACGAGGTTGTGGCGCAGGGAGCCATGCTCTGCGTCCTGGCCCCCACGGCCACGGCTGCGGCGGTGATTACCGGTATGCTGGGAGGCAATGTGGGCTTTCTGACGGCATACCTGCTGTTTTGCAATGTGACTGTGGCGGTGGTGGCGCCGATAGAGTTCTCCATGATCGGCGTGCATGGCGATCTGCCTTTTCTGCTGTCTGTCTGGCAGATCTGCCGCAAGGTTTTCCCGCTGCTTGTCCTGCCGCTGCTTGTCGCGTTTGCGCTGCGGCAGTGGGCGCCGAAAGTGCACGGAGCGTTGCTGGGCATACCGAAGCTGACATTCTATCTCTGGACCGTCGCACTGGTGATCGTGACGGGGATCACCGTCCACGACATGCTCAACCGCCGCGCATCGGACCTGCGGACGGCCGGCGCGCTGGCCGCCGCATCCCTGGTGATTTGCTGCCTGCAATTCCTGATCGGCCGGCGCATCGGCCGGCGGTATGGCGATCCCGTCTCTTCGGGACAGGGACTGGGACAGAAAAATACGATTCTGGCGCTCTGGATGGCACAAACCTACCTGCACCCCCTGGCCGGCATCGCCCCCGCTACCTATATCTTGTGGCAGAATGTGATAAACTCGTACCAGTTATGGCGGAAAAACAGGAAATACAGGGAAAATGGAGCC
>JAIRXI010000247.1 GCA_031268395.1 Tannerella sp.
ATTAAAATTGAAGTTGAATACCTAATGAAAATGTTCGCATAAGCGGATAGTACCCGCCTTCGGGATCGAACCCGATGTAGTTGGAAAGGATGCCCAGATTCTGACCGGACAGATAGACGCGCAGGTAGTCGATGCCGATCTGCTTGTCCAGTTTGGCCGGGAGGGTGTAGCCCAGCTGCACGTTCTGAATCTTCAGGTAATTGGCCTTGCGCATCCAGTAGGAGGAATAGCTGGTGTCGTTACCCGTCATGTTCGTAGTCAGCCGGGGATAGGAGGCGCCCGGATTGTCGGGTGTCCAGGAATCCTTGTGCATCGGGCGGGCGTTGGTTGTCAGGTAAAACGCCCAGCCTTCGTATCCGCTGATGTAGCGCTGATTGTTGAGTCGCCCATAGAAGGCGGCCGACAGGTCGAAATCCCGGTAGCCTGCGCTCAGGTTGAAACCGAAGCGCACCGGCACGTTGTCGGCAATGATGATGCGGTCGTCGCCGTCGATCCGTCCGTTTGCCTGGTCGGGGATGCCGTCGCCGTCCGTGTCGACGGTCAGCTGATCCTTGAACTTGATGTTCCCTGCCGTCACGTTGGTCTGTTTGGCCAGGTCGGGATCGTTCGGATCCTGGAACAGGCCGATGGCTTCATATCCGTAAGCCATTTGCAGTTGCGTCCCCACGTCGGTAAACGTGTTGCCGCTGATCCACGGCCCTGTGCCGTACAGATCCAGCACTTTGTTTTTCGAGAAACTCATGTTGAAATCGGCGGCTACTTTCCAGTCGCCGAAGCTGTCGTTGTATCCGGCCAGCACTTCCATACCCCGGTTACGCATCTTCAGCGCATTGATGTAGGGCGCGCCCAGTCCGTATTCCATCGGGACGGGAGCGCGATACAGGATGTCTTTCCGGATGTTGTTGAAATATTCAACTTCCAGGGAAATCCGATTCTCCAGGAAACCGAGTTCGACGCCGAGGTTGGTCATTTCGGCTTTTTCCCACGAAATGGTCGGGTCATACGAAGCCGTACTCCAGGCCGAGGCAGCCAGCGTGCCGCCATAGGCATAGCCCCTGTAGTTGAAACTCAGCAAATCCCGCGTTTCGTAACGGCCTATCTTGAGCGCGTCGCCCAGGATACCCCACGAGCCGCGCAGTTTCAGCCGCGAGATCACCGGATTGTTTTCCAGGAAACTTTCCCGGTGCAGGTTCCATCCGCCCGAGAAGGACGGGAAGACGCCCGTCCGGTATCCTTCCGAGAAACGGGAAGCACCGTCGATGCGCACATTGGCTTCCAGCATGTATTTGCCGTCGAAGTCGTATGCGGCGCGTCCGAAGCCGGAGAGCATGGACGACTGTCCCGCCGTGCCTGCATTGTTCTTGCTGTCCTGATAGAGGTCCAGCACGTAGAAGTCGTAGAATGCCGGGTTGATGCGCGAGGCGCTGTACGATTCGTCATAGCTGTATTCCTGCGAATAGCCCGCCATGAGCGCGATGTGATGCTTCTCCTGCAACGAAAAGGCATAGTCGCCGGTAATCTGAATGATCCGGTTCAGGTCGGCGATCGTTTCCTCGGACAGGGACTGCGTGGCCAGCAATCCCGGCGTGTTGACCGTCCCATCCTCGTTGTAATAGGTGATAGGGCGCGTGTAGGCATGTACCCGCCGGTCTGTTGTCCGCAGCGAAATCATGGGGCGGATATGCAGGTTGGCCAGCGGCGTAATGTCGGCCGAGAAGATGGACAGCATCTCCTTGTATTTGTTGACGGTTGCGCCGCCATCAATTAGTCCGGCAAGCGGGTTTCCTCCCAGCGTGGCTCCTATCAGATACTGTCCCTGTGAATTATAGGCCGGTACGGTAGGTTCCTTGCGGGTGGCGGCTACCAGCGCGCCCTCAGCGCCTCCCTGAGGTTCTTTCAGGTGTGTTTCGGTGTACTGCACGTTGGCCCGGAACGACAGCCATTTGGTCGGACTGAACGTCAGGTCGGGCTTCACGATATACCGCCCGTAATTGTTCTGCTCCACGCTGCCCGACTGGTAATCATACGCGCCCGAAATGTTATACTTCAACACCTTTGTTTTCCCGGCAAAGGAGACATGGTTGTTGCTGATTAACTGATTGCGCGCAAAAATCTCCTTATACCAGATATACTCTTTGCGTCTTCCGGAGCGGAAATCATCAAAATCCTGCTGTTTATAGAGCGCTTCGTTCCCGTCGTTGATACGCGCCTGATTGTACACATTCATAAAGTCTTCCGCGCCGAGGTAGTCGATATACTGTAGCGGATTCTGTACGCCGAGGCTGGAATTGACCGTCACCTGAAGTTCCTTCCGGTCCGTACCGCCTTTGGTGGTGACCAGCATGACGCCGTTGGCGGCACGCGAGCCGTAGATCGCGGCAGAAGCGGCATCCTTGAGGATCGAAATGCTTTCGATGTCGTTCGAGTTGAGGGTATAGATGTTGCCCGGTACACCGTCGATGATGATGAGTATGCCCGAACTGCCTCCGATCGTGGAGGTGCCCCGGATATCCATCGACGCGCCGCTGCCGGGCTGTCCGCTCCCCTTGGTGACGTTCAGACCCGGCGACTTGCCCTGCAGCAGTTCCTGGATATTGGTGACGGACTGGCCTTCCAGCGCGTCGGACTTGATCGTCCCTACCGCGCCGGTCAGGTTCACCTTCTTCTGTACGCCGTAGCCCACGACGATGATCTCCTCCAGCGCCTGCGTGTCTTCCGCCAGTTTGACGGTAAGCGGGTTGAAGTCTCCAGACGGCACGCGGATTTCCTGTGTGACGTATCCTACGAAAGACACCTGCAGCACGACATCGCCCTGCGCCTCGATCGAAAACTTCCCGTCCACATCGGTCACGGTTCCGTTGGTTGTGCCTTTTTCAATGACGTTCGCCCCGATCACCGGCTCGCCGCTGTCGTCGACCACCGTGCCGGTGATGCGCCTGCCGGTTTGCTGGAAAATTGCCAGGAAAGCCTCTTTCCTGTTCAGGACAATTTGCCGGTCGCTGATTGCATAGGCGATTTCAGCATGACGAAACAGTTTGTCCAGCACCTCGGTGATATGGCCGTTGTCGGCAGCAATATCTACCCTGCGTTCCACATCTACCATCTGCTTGTTATAGAGAAAGCGAAATTCGCTTTGCTCCTCGATGGTATTCAACACGTCTTCAATGGACGCGTCATTCATCTGAAAAGTGAGCACGGCGGACTGGGAATAGCTGTTGAACCCGAACGCCTGCGTTATGCTCACCATTAACAATAGCACATAAAGTCGCATAATATGTAATACTTTAACGGCAAAATATTGCCTTCTGATTTTGTTTATTGATATATGATTCATACTTTTGTCTTGTTTAGTTTTAATTGATTATTGGTAATCTTCTGTAAACTGAACGCTCGAAAAGGAAGGGTGTGCAAGACCTTTCCTTTTTTTCTGCGTATCACGGTGGTCCGTACACACTGCGCGATCCGGTACAATACTTCTACTTCCCGCGCAATCTGCAGGGCCTGGGGATAAGTCCTTCATTTTGTCTATTCCATAGGCTTTCTGTTTTAAACTGTCCATACGATATTTTATTTCTCACAGATAAAAGACGTTTCAGACGGGATTTACCACATCCGAAAAGTCGCTTTTTTTTCAAGGCGACCTTATTTTTAACAGTTGAAGGCGTCAGTGTCCGTCTGCCGGTTTCCGCCGGTAGACTTCAATTCGCTGTTTTTCATAGCGATTGTCGGCCGTCCGGGTTCTTTTGACCTGGACGAAGCGGAGAGGGGCGGACATTTCCAGCAGCCGCAGAATTTCGTCCAGCGACTCGTCTCCGAACGAAGCGCGGTACAGTTCTCCGGCGAGCGCCCGGTCCCTGAGCGCAATCTCCACATTGAAAGTTTGCTCCAGCCGCTTGAATACGTATTGCAGCGGGTCGTTCCGGAAAATCATCTGTCCGTCTTTCCAGGCATACCATTTGTAAGGTTCGGTTTTAGCGAGCGTACCCCTGGACGTCAGGCTGTTGTATACCAGGCGGTCGCCGCCGTTCAGGGTCACGGGGGCGGCTTTTCCGAAGGCGGCGTTCGCCATGCCCCCGGCCATCGTCACGGCCGTCAGGGAATCGGCGGCAAAGGCCTCCACATTGAACGAAGTGCCGGTAGCGGTCAGCGTCATCTGCCCCGCATGAACGACAAACGGGTTTTTCAGGTCTGCACGGACTTCAAAGTATCCTTCCCCTTCCAGAAAAACCCGACGCTCGCCCGGGCGGAACTTCAGGGGATATTTCAGCCGGCCACCTCCGTTGAGCCAGACGCTGCTCCCGTCCGGCAGGCCGATCCGCGAAAACGTGCCGTAGGGTGATTTCAATTCCTGGTATTCCGCCTCTTCGCCGGCGTCCGGCTCGCGCCCGGCGCCCGACGGACGGCTGAAATAGACGGAAAGCAGCAGGAGCGGGACGAGTGCAATGGCTGCAAAGCGTTGCCAGCAGATCCATATCCGGTGGGCGGGAGGCGTCTGCGCAATCTTTTTCCGGATGCGCGCCCCCGCTTTGGCCACGTCAATGCCTTCCGGGTCGAAGGCCGGATGCGTAACCTGCCACAGGTTGGCAAACTCCCGATAATAGCGCAGGTGTTCAGGGCTTTCGCTCACCCATTCTTCCAGCTCAAGCTGTTCTTCTCCGGTTGTGTTGCCGCCCAGGTACGCTGCTATCAGGCGCTCGATTTGATGCTCGTTCAACATACTGTTTTATTCTTGCTGTTAATACTGTCATTCATATAAAGACGTTTGAAAAGCCATTTACCACAATCCGCACCGGAAAATAATCCAGCCGGCCACCACGAGAAACTCCCGCAAGTATTTCCGCAGAAAGCCGATGGCCTTGCCGATGCGGACTTCTACCATCCGCTCGGAAATGTGCAGCCGGCCGGCGATTTCGCGGTATTTCAGCCCCTTGAAACGGTTCAGCACAAAGGCCTCGCGGTGCGCCTCCGGCATTTGCTTCAGGGCGCGGCGCAGGTGGCGCTGCAATTCCGAATAGAGCACCCGGTTTCCCGTATCCGCCAGATCGTCGGGCCGGAAGTCCGACAGGACCTGCGATTTATGTTCGCACACGATGCTGCGATGCCGAAGCTCGTCCATACACGCATTCTGGACGGCCCGGAGCAGATAGGACTTCAGCGACGTTCCGATGGACAGTGTGGCCCGTTCGTTCCACAATTTCAGGAAAACCGACTGCACAATGTCTTCACATGCAACCTGCTGTGGAAGATAAGTCCCCCCGAACAACACCAGATCCCTGTAATACGTATTGAACAGCAGGGAAAAGGCCTGTACATTGCCAAGTTTCAGGGCTGCAATCAGTTCGCATTCATCCAACATGTCGAAAACGTGTGAGTGGAAACGGCAATGGCGGACTCATGCAAGAAGAAAAGGAAGATTACCCCCCCCCCCCCCCTTAACATTTTATAACAATATATCGGGCGTTTCTTCGTTTGCATAATTTGTCAATCAATCGGGTGCAAATATATGAAATATTTGCCAATCGAAAAAAAAGG
>JAIRXI010000257.1 GCA_031268395.1 Tannerella sp.
AGCCGCTGCAAACCGTCCTGTTTGTTTCCGACAGATGCAACCTGACATGCAGGCACTGTTCGGTGTATGAGTTGCGGCATCCGCATGTCAAGACCTTTGAACAGATCGGGGAGGAGCTGGAATATTCCTACCGGCTGGGTTCGCGCTTCGTCGATTTTGAAGGGGGTGAACCCACGCTGTGGCGCGACGGAGATAAAGATCTGAACACACTGATCCGCCTTGCCCGGAGCATCGGATTCTATTCCGCTACGATCACGACCAACGCTCAAAAGCCCTTTGCCGGTTCCGAGGCCGACTCCATCTGGGTCAGCCTCGACGGACTGGGCGACTTTCACGACGATATACGGGGAAAGGGCACGTTCGACCGCCTGGTGAAGAACATTGCGACGGCCGGCCATCCGCATTTGAGCGTGAACATGGTCATCAATGCCAGAAACTATCCTTCCGTGGAAGAGACCATTGAGTTTGCAAAAAACAGTCCGTACATCAAATCCATCTCGCTCAATTTCCACACGCCCTATGCGGGAACGGAACATCTCTTTCTGGACTGGGAGGAACGCGCCCGAATCATCGACCTGATCATTGAAAAGAAAAAAGCCGGCTATCCCGTCATGAATTCGGTTTCTGGACTGAAGCTGATGAAGCATAACCGGTTCGGGAAACAATGCTGGGTATCCAACTTTATCCTTTCCGACGGCACGCGACTGACGGAATGCCAGGGAAAAACGGCTGGCGTCTGCGACCGGTGCGGACTGTCGATGGCCGGGGAAATGCACTCGATCTTCAACCTGAAACCCGATACCGTATTTGCCGGACTGAAACTCAGGATGTGATGTCCGGTCGTAAAGAAAAGAACGGCTGGGGGTCTGTATTCGCTCGTTTGCCAGATGATTTCCAGCGAGTTTAATGTGTTTTCATCCTCTTGTGGAGAGGTGGAGGAGGGTGGTGCGGGGCGAATAGCTTAACGTTTAATAAGAAGGAAGCAGGTGCCTGTTTCCGCGAAAAGGCCTACATTTGGGGGTTGAAAATTATGTATTATCTAAAACAGTTGCATTATGGAACAAAGTATAAAAGGTTCTCGGACCGAACAGAACTTGCTGAAGGCCTTTGCCGGGGAATCCCAGGCGCGGAGCCGCTACACCTTTTTCGCCGGCGCGGCCAGGAAAGAGGGTTACGAACAGATTGCCGGTGTGTTTACAGAGACCGCCGAGCAGGAGAAGGAACATGCCAAGCGCTTTTTCAAATTCCTGGAAGGCGGGACGGTCGAAATCACGGCCTCCTTCCCGGCCGGGAGGATCGGCACGACGCTTGAAAACCTGGCGGCGGCGGCCGACGGTGAAAACGAGGAATGGACGGCGCTCTACCCGGCTTTTGCCGACGTGGCCGAGCAGGAAGGATTCAGGGAGGTAGCCGTGGCGTTCCGTATGATCGCCAGGGTGGAAGAGGAGCATGAAACCCGTTACCGCAGACTGCTGGCCCGCCTGGAGAGCGACTGTGTGTTCCGCAGCGAAGAGGCCGTCGAGTGGCAGTGCCGCAACTGCGGATATGTCCACCGGGGTAAGTCGGCGCCGCAGAAATGTCCCGCCTGCGAACATCCGCAGGCTTTCTTTGAACTGAAAAAGGAAAACTATGGCTGACCGTTAAAGACAGGGTGTGGAGCGCGAGGTGTTTAGAGAAGTTTACTGATAAAAAGAACGTGCTTCGGGAGAATCTTCTGTCAGGATGGCAACAGGTTTTTCCGGGCCGTACACCGCGCTCCGCCCTTTTTTTGCCGCTATTCGCCGCCTTCCGCTGTCCCTTCCCCGCACTCTCCAGTCCGGGCGGGAGCAAGCAACTGCATGAGATACACGTCTTCAAAACCCGCACCGTTCCTGATCCATGCGGCCAGTTTGCCGGCCGTCCCGTAGCCGCAGTCCGAAAAGAGTTTGACGCTCGGTTCGTTGCCTTCGGGCACATAGGCATAGAGCTGGTTCAGTCGCAGAAAGCGGAACGCATAGTCCTTCATCAGGTTCAGCGCTTCAGCAGCCAGTCCGCGGCGGCGGTACGGCCTGTCTATCAGGATGCCGACTCCTGCACGCCCGTTCAGCTGGTCCAGGTCATACAGATCGACTGTCCCCACCGTAACGTCCTCCGCCCTGAGCACAATCATCAGCCTCAGCTGGCGCGATTGGGAAATATCCAGCCGCGCATCCGACAAGTAGGCCTTCAGCGCAAACCGCGAATACGGCGCCAGTGTATTTCCGTAGCGCCACAGGCGGCTGTCGTTTTCCCACCTGTACAGCGCGTCCAGGTCTTCCGGTTCCATGGCCCTTAGCCGGATCGTTTCGTTTTCGAGCAGTTTCACCGCGGCAGTTTACAGTTTGACAGTATCGTTGAAGTCCACCCGGTTGATGATGGAGCGTCCCAGTGTGACTTCGTCGGCATACTCGATTTCGTCCCCGACCGCCACTCCGCGTGCCAGGACGGTCACCTTCACGCCATGGGGCGCCAGTTTGCGGTAGATGAAGAAATTCGTCGTGTCGCCTTCCATCGTGGTACTGAGCGCCAGCACCACCTCCCGTATGCCGCCGGCCGCCACGCGCCGCACCAGGCTGTCGATTTCCAGGTCGGCCGGGCCGACGCCGTCCATCGGTGAGATAATGCCCCCCAACACATGATAGAGGCCCCGGAACTGTGCCGTATTCTCTACCGCCATCACCTCCCTGATGTTTTCCACCACGCAGACCAGCGAACGGTCGCGCCCCGGATCGGTGCAAATGGCACAGTGGCCTTCGTCGCAGATATTGTGACACTCGCGGCAGTATTTCACCTCCTCGCGCAGGGCCGACAGCGCAGCGGCGAGCCGCAGGGTATAGCCCGCCTCGCGCCGCAGGAGATGCAGGGCGAGCCGCAGTGCCGTCTTCCGGCCCACGCCCGGCAGGGCGGACAGTTCGTTGACGGCGTTTTCCAGCAGCGCGGAAGGGTATTTCGGGTTCATCGGTGGTCGCCGGATAATTCCCGACCGGCATACATCCGCTCGTAGTAGTTCAGGTAGTCGCCCTTTGTGATTTCTTCGACCCAGTCCTGATGTTCGAGATACCAGCGCACCGTCTTCAGGATGCCCGTTTCAAAGTCTGTTTCAGGCCTCCAGCCCAGTTCGCGTGTGATCTTGGCAGGGTCGATGGCATAGCGCCGGTCGTGTCCCGGGCGGTCTTTCACGAACGTGATCAGTCCGTCGTCGATCCACTCCACGGACGGCCGTCCGTCCGGCCCCATTTCCCTTCTCTTCAGCGCACGGCGGTATTCCGGCACCTCGTCGAGCAGCCGGCGGACGGTACGGATCACGGTACGGACGATCTCAATATTCTGCCGTTCGTTGTGTCCGCCGACGTTGTAAACCTCGCCGGCCCTGCCCCGGTGAATCACTGCGTCGATCGCCCTGCAGTGGTCTTCCACGTACAGCCAGTCGCGCACGTTCGTGCCGTCGCCGTATACCGGGAGCTGCTTCCCCTCCAGGATATTTTTAATGATCAGCGGAATAAGTTTCTCCGGGAAGTGATACGGGCCGTAGTTGTTGGAACAGCGGGTGATGCTGACCGGCATCCGGTAGGTATCGGCATAGGCCTTCACGAAGAGATCGGCGCCGGCCTTGGAGGCGCTGTAGGGGCTGTGCGGGTCGAGCGGCGTGGTCTCCAGGAAACAGCCTTCCGCGCCCAGACTGCCGTATACTTCATCGGTAGAGACCTGGTGAAAGCGTACGCCCTGCCGCCAGGCCGGATAGCCGTCCGTGCCGGCGCCCGTCGTCCAGGCCCTGCGGGCAGCGTCCAGCAGGTTCTGCGTCCCGAGGATATTGGTTTCCAGGAATAATTGCGGATTTTCGATGCTGCGGTCCACGTGGCTTTCCGCCGCAAAATTCACGGCGCATGTAATGTCATACTCCGTAAAAAGACACTCCGCCAGCGGCCGGTCGCCAATATTCCCCCGGACGAACAGGCACCGGTTGCCGTCGATGTCGTCGCGCACCGTCCCCAGATGACCCGCATAGGTCAGCGCGTCCAGAATCACGATCCTCACCTCCGGGTGGGCAGACAGCATGTGTTTCACGAAATGGGCGCCGATAAACCCCGCGCCGCCGGTTACCAGACAAGTTCTCATGGCATCACTCCTTTACCGTTCAAGAGACCGTCAAAATTCAGTTCCGCATCCTTCAGCAGCGGCAGTTTCAGGTCTTTTCCGGAGAGGATCGGCGCCTCTGCCTGCCCTGCCAGTTTCCAGTCGATCCCGATCGCCGGATCGTCGAAGCGGATGCCGCGTTCGCTGGCCGGGTCATACGGATGGTCTACCTTGTAGGTAAAGACGGCCGTCTCGCTCAGGACATGAAATCCGTGGGCAAACCCTTGCGGAATAAACAGTTGCCATTTGTTTTCTCCGGACAGCTCAATGGCGCAGGCTTTCCCGAACGTCGGCGAATGACGTCGAATGTCCACGGCCACGTCCAGTACCGTACCCCGTATCACGCGGACCAGTTTCGCCTGCGCATGGGGCGCCAACTGATAGTGCAGTCCGCGGAGCACCCCTTTTACCGAACAGGATTCGTTGTCCTGCACAAAGGAGACAGCGCCGATATGCCTCTCAAAGTCGGCCTGTTTGTAGGTCTCCATAAAATAACCTCTGCTGTCGCCGAACACAGCCGGCTCCAGAAGCCAGATGCCGGGAACAGCCGTTTCAATATAATTCATCTTCAAACCTGTTTTTTAAAAAACGCGAACAAAGGAAGTGTTTTTCCGTCAGATATGCAAAAGAAGCAACTATTTATAACAGCCATGGCGATTCGTTTTCCGTTCGGGTAAAAAAAACGTACGCTCATTCTTGCCATACCGGAAAAATGTCTATCTTTGCGCCCTCAAAGGGTTCCTTGGCCGAGTGGTTAGGCACCGGTCTGCAAAACCGTTGACAGCGGTTCGAATCCGCTAGGAACCTCCATTCTGCTCAATCCGGACACTTCAGTGTGTCCGGATTTTTTTTCGGCACGATCTGCTCCGGGAGCGTGCAAATATCACCCCTAAAACCCTGCGTCTGAAAAAGCCGTTACACGTTCAGCGTGGCATAGCCTGTTTCTCCGGTGTATGCGGCGAGATTTCACCGGTACATTCCTTCGGGCCAAAGAACCTCATTTTCACCTCCTTTTAATAACAAAACAACCTCAGTAGCAAGCAGGCATGAATCCTTCGGCAAAACCTCATTACCTTATTCTTTGTAACCGTACGGGATAAGGAGGTAATGAGGTCCGCCCATAATATCATCTGCTTGCTACTGAGGTTGTTTTCTTATTGGAATGAGGTGGAAATGAGGTAGTCTGTCCGAGACAAAGGTTTGCCGTGTGGCTGTCATAAAGCGCTTCGTTCCACGAACACATGGTTATACCAGTGACCCGCGATCTGCCCCGGGAGCGTGCAAATCATGATTGTGAAAACCGGCCTGTCGAAATATTTCATACTTTTGCATCTGCAAACCGTATTTGTATGGCATTTATGATACTTGTAATTTCAAAATGATTTATTCGACAATGATCAAAAAAAAGGCAGGACAAAAGATCGAAAAGGAAAAGAAGAATGGGAAAAAGACCAAAATCGGATTTGGGGTATGGTCAATATGGATGCTTGTTGGTGTGGGCATATCTCTTATACGTGGAGAACCTTTCTTTAAAGATTTCTATTATTTTGTGTGTTTCATTCTTGTTCCTCCCTTCTTTCTCTTTCCTGTATTACGTAAATCAGTAGTAGAGTATATAAGTAATAATATATTTTAAAATATGATATTTTATTTCTCATGAAAATGGAAAATGGATCGCCGGCAAAGCCTCACTACGAAATACTCGACGGGCTGCGCGGCATAGCGGCCATCATGGTGCTGGGCTTTCACGTCCTCGAAGCATACGCGACCAGCTGTTTCGACCAGTTGTTAAACCATGCCTATCTGGCAGTCGATTTCTTTTTTGTGCTCTCCGGTTTCGTCATCGGTTATGCCTACGACGACCGGTGGGGCGGGATGAGCATCGGCAATTTCCTGAAACGCCGCGTCTTCAGGCTACACCCAATGGTCGTATTCGGCACGCTGCTTGGCGTCGCCCTGTTCTATTTCGGGGCTTCCTCCATGTTTCCGCTCATACGGGAGATGCCGCTGTGGAAGGTGATGCTCTGCGCTGTGGCGGGCATTCTGCTTATTCCCACGCCTCCGAGCATCGACATCCGCGGATGGCAGGAGATGTATACACTGGACGGGCCGGTCTGGACACTTGCGTTCGAATATTTCGCCAATGTGCTCTACGCCCTTTTCATCAAAAACTTTTCCAGGACGGCGCTCGGCGTGCTTGTCTCCGTTTCGGCCGGAGCGACGCTGTACCTGACGCTCACGCAGGGTGACGTGATCGGCGGATGGACGCTTGATGCACACCACATGCACGTCGGATTTACACGCCTGATGTATCCTTTTTTTGCCGGGCTGCTGCTTTACAGGGTGGGCAGGCTGATCCGTATGCGACATGCGTTCTTCCGGTGCAGCCTGTTGCTGGTCGCCGTCCTTGTCGTGCCGCGGATCGGAGGCCCTGAGTCGCTGTGGATGAATGGCCTGTATGAGGCGGCTGTCATCATCGCCGTCTTTCCGCTCATTGTGGCCGCGGGCGCGGGCGGAACACTCAAGAGCCGGTTTGCTTCGCGGCTCTGCAAACTGCTGGGCAATATTTCTTACCCTGTCTACCTTATCAACTATCCGCTTTGCTACGTGCATACGAGCTGGGTGTCGGACACGAAAGTGACGCTCGCCGAAGCCGGCTGGATACCCCCGGCGGTCTTTGTCGCCACGCTCCTCCTTTCGTATGCCGCCATGAGGTGGTATGATATTCCTGTCAGGAAATGGTTGAGGAGGAAATAAAGGGTCACCCGTAAAACCCTGTGTCTGAAAAAGCCGTTACACGTTCAGCGTATGGCATGGCCTGTTTCTCCGGTGCATGCGGCAGGACTTCACCGGTACATTCTGTACTCTTCGGGCAAAAGAACCTCATTTCCACCTCCTTTTAATAACAAAACAACCTCAGCAGGCATGAACCCTCTGTTGTCCGATCGCACACATAAAAAAAACCGTAATTCGGACAGGGGCCGGAAATCAGTGTGCTTCCAGCCAGTTTTTGCCGACGCCGCAGTCGACGGTCAGCGGCACTTGCAGTTCGACGGCGCCTTCCATTTCGCCGATAACGATTTGTCTGACGGACTCCAACTCGTCTTTCCGGACATTGAAATCCAATTCGTCGTGTACCTGCAATATCATTTTGCTCTGCAGGCCTTCGGCCTCGAAACGGTCGAAGATGCGTACCATGGCCACCTTGATGATGTCGGCGGCGCTTCCCTGTATCGGAGCGTTGATGGCATTGCGCTCGGCATAACCGCGAACCACGGCATTGCCGGACTGAATGTCGGGGAGGAAACGTTTTCGCTTGAAAATAGTTTCGACATAGCCCTTTTCCCGTGCCAGCGCAATACTCATGTCCATATATTCCTTCACGCCCGCATAGGTAGTGAAATAACCGTCGATCAGATCCCGCGCTTCGGACCTGGGAATGTTCAGCCGCTCAGCCAGCCCGAACGCGGAAATACCGTATATAATCCCAAAATTGGCCGTTTTGGCTTTGCGGCGCATTTCGGGGCTGACCTCTCCGGGGGTGACGCGGTATATTTTAGCCGCCGTTGCCACGTGGATGTCGGTGCCGCTGCGGAAGGCTTCGATCATGTCGACGTCGTTGCTCAGGTGTGCCATGATACGCAGTTCGATCTGGGAATAATCCGCCGAGAAGAAGACGCCGTCCGCATGGTCGGGGATAAAGGCTTTCCGTATTTCGCGTCCGAGAGCGTCGCGGATGGGGATGTTCTGCAGGTTGGGACTTGTGGAACTCAGGCGTCCGGTCGAAGTCACCGTCTGGTTGAACGACGTGTGAATCTTGCCCGTCAGGGGGTTGATCAGTTCCGGCAGCGCGTCGACGTAGGTGCCGAGCAGTTTCTTCACGCCGCGATAGTCCAGCAGCCTGTCCGCGATCGGGTGCCTGTTGCGGAGTTTTTCCAGCACGTCTTCGCTGGTACTGTAGTTGCCGGTTTTGGTTTTCTTTACCTTTTCCCCGATCTGGAGGCGCTCGAAAAGGATTTCGCTCACTTGCCTGGCCGAATTGATATTGAACTTTTCGCCGGCCAGTTCGTAGATGGCCTGTTCCTGTTCTCCGGCCACCCGGGTCAGTTCTTCTGAAATCTGCCGCAACGCTTTCCGGTCGACCGTAACGCCGGTCGCTTCCATGTCGGTCAGCACATGTACCAGCGGCATTTCAATGTCGAAAAACAGCGATTCCAATCCTTCGGAAGTCAGTTTTGGCCTGAAAAAATCCCAGAGGCGCAAGGTTACGTCTGCATCTTCCGCCGCATATTCACAGATTTTTTCTGCCGGAACCGAACGCATCGAGAGTTGATTTTTCCCTCTGGGGCCGATCAGCGCCTCAATCGGTACCGGACGATAGTTCAGGTACGTTTCCGACAGGTAGTCCATACCGTGTCTCAATTCCGGGTTCAGGAGGTAATGGGCAATCATGGTGTCGAACAGCCGGCCGGCCACGCGAATCCCGTATTTCCGCAGCGCCAGCATGTCAAATTTGATGTTCTGTCCGATTTTCAGGATTTCACGGTTCCGAAGCGCTTCTGCCAGGGGTGCCAGCGCCTGTATGGCCGCGTCCTCCGTTTCCGGCACGGGCACATACCATGCTTCCCGTTCCCTGACGGCAAAGGAGATGCCCACCAGATGCGCCGTCATGGGGTCGAGGCTGTCCGTCTCCGTATCGAAGGCAAAAAACGGCTGGCCGGACAGCATCCGTCCCAGTTCGGCGCGTTTGGCTTCCGTATCCGCCAGGTGATAGGTGTGGGGGGTATTGCGGATGTCGGCAAAGGGGGACGAGGGGTCTTCCGGGGCGTCGCCGGACGCCGTTTCCGTTTCTCCGGCCGGGGTGTCGAAGAAGGACAGCTGGGTGGGTCGAAAAACTGTTTTTTTCGTTTCCTGCTCTTCCATTTTCTGGATGAAACTCCGAAATTCCAGTTCCCTGTACAGTTCCGTCAGTTTCGCCCGGTCCGGCTCCCTGCGGAGGCAGCGGGTGGCGTCGAAGCGGACGGGGACGTCTGTGACGATGGTGGCCAGGAATTTGGAGAACCGGATTTGTTCGGCGTTTTCTTCTATTCTGGTTTTCAGGCTTCCCTTCAGATGTCCGGTACTGTTCAGGAGGTTTTCCACGGAGCCAAATTCATCGAGCAGTTTCCGCGCCGTTTTCTCGCCGACGCCCGGACAGCCGGGAATGTTGTCCGACGTGTCCCCCATCAGTCCCAGCAGGTCGGTCATCTGTTCCACCGATTTCAGTCCGTACTTCGACAGGATTTCCGCCACGCCCAGCGTTTCATAGTCGCCGCCGAAGGTCGGGCGGTACTGGAAGACATGTTCCGAAACCAGCTGCCCGTAGTCTTTGTCGGGCGTCATCATGTATACGTCGAACCCTTCGGCTTCGGCCTGCCGGGCTACCGTTCCGATGACATCGTCGGCTTCGTAGCGCATCACCTCCAGCACCGGTATCCCGTAGGCCTGTATGATTTCACGGATGCGGGGCGTCGAAAGCCGGATGTCTTCCGGTGTTTCTTCGCGCTGCGACTTGTAGGCCTCGAAGGCTTCGTGGCGGAAGGTAGGCCCCGGAGGATCAAATCCGGCCGCCACGTGTGTCGGGTTTTCGCGCCTCAGCACGTCTTCCAGCGAGTTGACAAACCCAAATACGGCCGACGTATTCATTCCCTTTGAATTGATTCTTGGGTTCCGGATAAAAGCATAGTAGGAGCGATATATCAATGCATAAGCATCTATCAAGAGTAATTTCATATCTGTTACTTTACGTGTAATTTTCGGGTAAATGTACGAAAAATCCGTATTACTCATCACTTTTTCTTATTTTTGCATCGCCTAAAAAAATGTATGACTGACAGAATTCAAATAGAACGTCCCGTATCAGAGGCTTTTGAGTCTTTCCACGCGAAGTTTGCGCGGGCGCTTCAAAGCGAGATAGAAACAATCCGCTCTGCCGTGGAAACGGTCCGCCGTTCCAACGGCAAACACATCCGTCCGCTGCTGCTGCTGCTGACGGCCAAAGCCTGCGGCGAGGTGCATCCGGCTTCCGTCCATGCCGCTGTACTGCTCGAACTGCTGCATACGGCGTCTCTGATTCATGACGACGTGGTTGACGAGACAAAACAGCGCCGGGGAATGTCTACCCTGAACGCGATCCATGACAACCGGATTGCCGTCCTGGTAGGCGATTTCATTCTTTCCGACTCGCTGCTCCGCGCCGTGCAGCTGGGAGACTTGCGGATTGTCGGTATTATGGCACAGCTCTGCCTCGAAATGGCGGAAGGCGAAATCAAGCAGCTTGAAAATGCCGATCGCGTCGTCCTGACCGAAGGGGATTATTTCGCCGTGGTGGAAAAGAAGACGGCCGCCCTGCTGGCTTCGTGCACGGAAATCGGCGCCATCACGGCCGGCGCGTCGGCAGAACTGCGGGAAACATCCCGGACATTCGGCAAACTGTTCGGATACTGTTTCCAGATCCGGGACGACATTTTCGATTATTTCGAGGACGGCCAGACCGGAAAACCCAGCGGCAACGACCTCCGCGAAGGCAAAGTGACGCTGCCGCTCCTGCATGCCCTCGAAACGGCTTCGCCGGCTGAAAAGGCTCCCTACATGGATATGCTGCTGGCGAAAGACTTTACGCCGGACCATATTGCCGCCCTGCTCCGGTTTGCCCGGGAAAAGGGAGGTATCGAATATGCCGAAGCCCGCATGAACGACTACAGAGAGCAGGCGGCGGCTGTCATCCGCACCCTGCCTGCCTCCGAAGCGCGCAACAGCCTGCTCATGCTGGCCGACTACCTGGTTGAACGTACCCGATAACGTGTGGAAAAGGGGAAGAAGCATCAGCGCCCAAACGGTCACAATTGTGAAATTTAATGGGTCACCCGTAAAACCCTGTGTCTGAAAAAGCCGGTTACACGTGCTGCGTATGGCATGGCCTGTTCCTCCGGTATGCGGCAGGACTTCACCGGAACCCTCTGTCCTCTTCGGGCAAAGGAACCTCAACCTCATTTCCACCTGATTTTAATCCCAACATGTCCATTAGACGCTTCTCCTGTCGTGTTCGGAAGAGAAGACTGCCTGTCGGCCGCAAACGGAATATCCGCCCGTCAACCCGTCCCGGCCTTCTATAACGATGAACGATGAACAGGGGCATTGTGTATTTATAATCCCAACATGTCCATTAGACGCTTCTCCCGTCGTGTCCGGAAGAGGGCCTGCCGGCAAAAAAACGGCCCGCAACGTATTGTGGCCCGTCCCGGCCAGGGACGGAATGTTGGTAGAAAACGGCACATTGCAGAATCACCCGTCCCGGCCAGGGACGGAATGTGGTCGGGACGGCTTATTTCGCACAGGGTAAGACTGCGGACAGACACAGCCCTGGAATATGTTCGTCGTACCCCCTTTTTCGTCCACATTCGTTGGGTTTATTTCTTGCAATGTCCTCCCCTTTAACAGACAGTCATGCAACCCTCCTGAAACGATTTCCGCAAGGGATGACATGATGGAAGGTTTTATCAAAAAAACGACGTATGTATGAAGACTAAACTTGAATGGATCAGTCTGTTTGCCGTCTGTCTTTTCATTTCTTCCTGTCGGGGGAAGATGGAGACGGGGCGCTTTCTGGAGAACGGGAAAGCGATACATGGCAAAATGCTCAACTGGGACAGGAACTGTTTAATTGGCCGGCCGGCGGAAATCGCATGCATTGATTCCTTCCTGCTGTTTTACGACAGATACGAGGGCCGGACGATTACCGTATTTGACGCGAAAAACGACAGGCCGGTCTGCCGTTTTTTAAACGAAGGTCAGGGACCGGGCGAAGCCGTCTTTCAATGGAATCAATAGCGTCTCCATGTATTCGGATAAAAAACGTCTTTGCCGCATACGGACAGCAGCGCATTTTAACAGTTGGGTTTAACAGTTGAATAAACAGGGACATTATGCATAAATCAATGACAGGCAAACGTCTGACCGCGGGAGAGAATCTTCCGAAAGGCCTTTTCCCCCATGTGGATGTTAAATCCGTTCGATTGAACGGAAAACCCGGACGATTGAACGGAACATCCGTCCGATTGAATGAAAGATCCGTTCGATTGAACGGAACATCCGTTCGATTGAATGGAAGACCCGGACGATTGAACGGAATATCCGTTCGATTGAATGAAAGATCCGTTCGATTGAATGGAAGACCCGGACGATTGTCCGGCCAATTGTTTTTTACAGTGATTAGACAACGAAATTATCCCAAAATGTCCATTAGACACTTCCCCGTCGTGTCTGGAAGAGGGCCTGCCGGCAAAAAACGGCCCGCAACACACTGTGGCCCGTCCCGGCAGGGACGGAATGTTGGTAGAAAACGGCCCGCAGCATAATCACCCGTCCCGGCAGGGACGGAATGTGGACGAAAAAGGGGGTACGACGAACATATTCCGGGGCTGTATCTGTCCGCAGTCTTACCCTGTGCAAAATAAGCCGTCCCGACCACATTCCGTCCCTGGCCGGGACGGGTGATTATGCTGCGGGCCGTTTTCTACCAACATTCCGTCCCTCGCCGGGACGGGTTGACGGGCGGATATTCCGTTTGCGGCCAGCAGTCTTCTCTTCCGGACACGACAGGAGAAGCGTCTAATGGACATTTTGGGATTATTTACAATTCTAATTTTAAACGTATGAGTTATTTACCTCAAAACATGGCAGCGTTGATCTCCTGGGGAGATTCGTTTTTTGTGTATCTGGGCGCCCATCAGACGGAGTGGGGCGTGTCCGCACCCTGGGTAACGGAGGTGAGTGGCAAGTTTGACCGGATGAAGGCGTCGCACGATGTGTGGAACAATCCCGCCACTCAAACCAAAGCGGCACATGCCGACATGGAAGAGAAGCGGGCCGCGTTTGAACAGGGCGTGGAGCCGCTGGTGCAAAATCTGAAGACGCTTCCGGGGCTGACGCCGTATGATTATGAGATGCTGCAGATCCCGGAACCGGGCAGGGGCAAACATCACCCGAAGTACGGGAAGCCGAAAGGCTGGCCGCTGCTGTGGCTGGCGGTGCAGGGACAGGGGTCGGTGGAGTTTCACTGCAACGACGTGGCCACGCCGAACTCGACGGCGCGCCCGCGCGGGGTGCACGAGGCGGTGGTGCGGATGGGATTTACAGATAAGGAATCGCCGTCGATCGACGACCTGACTTACACCCCGCTCACCATGACACGCACGCCGCAGCGCCGCCTCTTCCCGCCCGAATATGCCGGACAGACGCTCCATGCCATCGCGGCATGGGTCAATCCGACCGGCGAACGCGGACCGTGGGGGCCAATGGTGAAAATCGTGGTGTCGTGAAAAGCGCCCGGCCTTTGGCCTGTAAAAGCTCCGGGGAATCTGCCGGGTGTCGACACGGCGCCGGGCCTGTTCTCCGGAGCCTCCCGGTAGAATTGAAACGGCATCATGGACAGGGAAGGATTTTTACTCACTGTCATTCGGCGTCCGTCCGGTCTATGACTGCCACAGGTTTCAGCAAAACAGGCTTTAGTCGGGTAGCAGTGGAAATAAATAGGTGCATTTCAACATGTCGTTCTTCATACCTGTGCCCGTCATTGCAGGACAGCGCGCCGTGCACCGTCATTGCGAACGCGGGGAAGCAATCGCCGAAGCAGGAAACCCGAAGCAATCCGTGCGTGGTTTGGCGATTGCTTCCTGCTTCGTTCCTCGCAGTCGCAATGACGGGGCACGACAAGTTGAACGCCCAAATAAACCCAACATGTCCATTAGACACTTCCCCGTCGTGTCCGGAAGAGGGCCTGCCGG
>JAIRXI010000328.1 GCA_031268395.1 Tannerella sp.
GGTTATAATAGAGCGCAAAGAAAAACTAAATATTTCATATAAACTAATTATGAACATCTACTTACGAAATAGCCTTCAAAGCAAGGCATCCGGAAGAGGGACGCTTCGATACAACAACAAAAAAACTTGCAGAAGATGCCGCATCGGCCCTCGCTCGGCGTAGCGTCTTTCGCTACGCCGGGTTAAAAGCAAGCCTCCAGGCTTGCTGTAAGGCAGGAGCCTTACTTCTCAATGCACAAAAATATCCCGCGAAGTATAAACACGGAGACACGGAGGGAAAACGGAATCACCCTCTCCGTGTCTCCGTGCCCTCCGTGTTTGAATGAATAAAGCACGCAGATGAAACGGATGCTCGCAGACAGTTCCTTTCAGCAGGTTACCGGCCCAGAATGATCAGCCGTTGTGTTTTGGTCGCTTCGGCGGACGTTCCGGTGCGGATGGCCGCCCGATAGAGATAGATGCCAGGACACAGTCGCGAACCGCTGCTGCCGGCCAGATTCCATGTCACGGAATAGGCCTTGAAGAGGTCGGAAGCGCCGCTTTCTTCGTGTTGCCACTGGAGGTGTCCGGTCATGTCGTAGACCTGAATGACGACGGTGATCTGTGATTCCGGCCGGTTGTGATACAGCATGAACGTGATGCTCTCGCGGGCGGGGATCGGGCCTGCCTTCAGCTCGGCGATAAACGGCTTGAGACCGTCGACAGCCTCGAAGGTGAAGGTCTGCGTGGTCGAATGGTTCAGGACGTCCCAGACTTTAAATTCCGCCGAGTGCAGGCCGGAGGCCATTGCCGGCATCGGGAAACGGACGATGTTTTCCCCCTGGCCGTTGGCCAGCGCTTCCACGTAAGCATTCAGGTTGTAGCTCATCGACGGATCGCTGTCTATGGTCAGCATCACATCGTGTCCGACGCTGCTTCCGCCGATGTTAACCCCGCTTTGATCCCAGAGCACGGCCACGAAGAACGGCGTGCTGTTCACCTTGCCGCCATCCGCAAACGTGCTGTCGTTGAGGTACAGTGCGCGGATTTCGGGGCCTTCCGTATCGCCTTCCGTGTTGACGGCCGTCCCTCCGACCAGATACTGCTTGAAGACGCCCTGCGCTTCCGTGTTCGCCGTCGCGTCCAGCGCATACAAATTCATCTTCCCCGGACGGTTGGAATAGGAAATATCTTTGGGCACGATAAAGGAGAAGGAAAATTCGCCGTCGCGGACAAGGTCGTTGACCTGTTGCAGCGTGTTCGGATAGTCCGTGTATTCAAATGGCGTACCGGTCCGGTTATTGTCCAGCGTGGTGATTGTCTGTTCGCTGTCCATCAGGGTAACGGCCAGCGACCCGTTGAACGCCGTCGCTTTCCGGAGGTCCGGATCCTGCACTTCGCCCCTGACCGTGATTCGCTCCATCGCCTTAAAGGTCACCGTATCGCCCTCCGAAAGCGGCTGTCCGTTGATTTCCGTCAGCCGGATGTGATAATCCGGATAGGCCAGCGTCAGCGCCGGGTCGCCGATCAGCAGAAAACGCGCACGGTCCACGTTTTTATAGTTTTGCTTCGTCTCCCGCGCCACCTCGCCCAGCGTCATCCGGCGGCCATTCACGCGATCGAACAGATGCTTGTTCAATTCCCGGTTAATATCAAAATTGGTCGTGGTGTAGGCCACCCGCGTGGTGGTGAAAAGGGCGATCCCGCCGCTTTTTGCGTTGAGGAACACGTTTTCGCCGGCAGAAGTGCCGAATGCATCAAAGGGGCCAAAGTCGCAGGTCGCCGTGATCCACAGCGGCAGATGCGAATAGGTAGCCTGCCGGATGAACCGGTCCGTGATGACATGTTCGTCGCTCCAGGAATTGTCGTTCCCGTGGCCGGTATAGTTGATCAGCAGGGCGCCTTCCCGCAGCTGTTTGGCGATCGCGGCTTCCACATCGGGATAGCCGGCCATCCCGCCCGTGTTCGATTTCCGGTAGGCGTCGAAGAAGATCTTGTTCGACAGAAATTCGGGATGAGACGCTTCCAGGCTTTGCGTCAGCTGATACGACTGCGACATGTGAATCACGGAATAGCCGTCCGAATTGCTGCCGTCGTCGGCCACGAAGCAGAGGTTGTTTTTCCAGTTGCCCGCATCCCCGTTTTCCATATAGGCAATGACCTTGTCCACCACCGCCTTTGCCTGATCCTGCGTGCGCACCGGAAAACGTCCCACGCCCAGCAGAATGTTGCTGGTATGAAGCGTCGTCCCTTCGTTGTCGGCCAGAAAGGCAAAATAATCCTCGACCACCAGCGACGCGGCGTTCAGGGAGTTACGGGTCTGGTAGGTCGGGATAAAATTTTCCATGTTAACCGTTTTCCACAGCGCCGTCAGCTGCCGGTTGTCGTAAGAGCCGTCGCCGAACAGCAGCAGGAAGCGCGGAGCGTCGGCCGCAGACGTGCGCCGGTCGTAAAACATCTTCATCATCCGGCGGATGGCAGTAGCGTCGGGCGTTCCGCTCGAAAATTCGTTGTACGCCTGTTCCGGCGTCACCACCACCACGCTCAGGCCCGTATGCGTCCGGTGATATTCGGCCAGCCGTTCGGCATCGGCAACGAAGGCCGGCGGCGCCACGATCACCATATCGGTCTGCGGCAGGGCGTGGAGATTTTGGGCGGGCACTTCGCGCACCGTTTCGGGCACAGGAAACGCCGCCGACAGGTCCACCAGCGCAAACTCGCGCAGCAGCGGGTCGGCCGGTATCGTAAAAGAAAGTTCGCCGCCGCTCAGCGCCGTTTCCATCTGCGCCGCACCGAGGCCGTCCGTCACGTCAAACACCACCATGCCGTCCGTCGCGCCCTGAACCGTAAACCGCGACACGTTGCCGCGCGCAGCAAGGCTCCGGAAAAACGTACAGGCTTCGCCATACCCTTTCAGCTGCCGTGTCATCTGCAGCCGGAGGTAATCCAGACGCGCATTGGTATGACCGGACACACTGTAGTTCACCGTCACCGTCGTCGTTTCGCCCTTTTCGCCCGGCCACGCAACTGCGCGAAACAGCGGAACGCCTTTTGTGTACATATATATTTCGGAATTTACGCCTTCCTGCCGGATGATCCCGTCGTTGAAGAGCAACTGTCCGTCCACGCTCAGCGACACCGTCCCGGACGTCCCCATGCCGCCGCCCCTCGAAATGAAGCGGACGGTAACCAGTCCGGGATCTGCCGTAACGCCCGGCGTCCGGAAGGTAAAATCCTGCGTCAGGGAACTTTCAAAGCTTTCGCCAAACAGTTCCCTGCCGGAATTGTTGACAGACACCTCTTCCCGCTCGTGCACCATACAGTCGTCGAAGGTCGTGATCTGCAGCGCCGCTCCGGCGCCGGCCGACGGCACGGTCGCCATGTCGTTCACGGGCGTGGCATCCGTCACGAAGTAATACCCGTACAGGGAATACGGATTATTGTCATGGAAAAACAGGGCGCTGTTCGAGGAGGCGTTCGGGTCGGCGCCGTATGCCCACCTCACAGGCCCCCGGCCGTAGAACAGGACATAGTCGGCGCCCCGGTAGACAGGGGTAGCCGGCAGGTCGTCGACACAGGGAGCGGAAAAATCCTCGTCCAGCATCCAGCCGCCATAGCCGTGTACAGACACCTTCGCCGGATCCTCAAACCCCATCTTCCTCAGGTCGGCGTAAGTAAGTTTGTAGATAGCCGTCCGGTCCACGCGGATCTTCACCCATTTCCCTTCCGAAAGGACGGAGCGGGCCGCATAAAGACTTCCGTCCGCCCGGGCGGCGCCTGCCGCAAACAGGGCGAGCAGCAGCGCCAGTCCTGTCCGTCTCATTATCGTTCCTTTCTGCATTTTTGTTCCATCCATTATTTAACGCACATAAAAATCAAGTAACCTGCGGTCGCCGAGGTACCCCTGCAACCGGTCGCCCACACCTGCCTTCCAGCTGCCCGCGGGCGAACCGGTATATATCAGGTCGCCCATGCGCAGGGTAAAGAAGCGGCTCACACGGGCGACGATTTCATCCGCAGAAAAAATCAGGTGACACGTATTGCCGGCCTGCACCGTCTGCCCGTTCACCTCCAGGCGAAATTCCAGTCCGCGGATGTCGCCCGCCGCCGTTAGCGGCAGAAATGTCCCCACGGCCGCCGCGCCGTCAAACGCCTTGCTGATCTCCCACGGCTGTCCGCAACGGATCAGCCGTTGCTGAAGGTCGCGTGCCGTAAAATCAATCCCCACCGTCACCTCCCCGTAATAACGGTGTGCAAACGGTTCGGCAATATGTTTGCCCAGCCGGCAGATTTTAATCACCACCGCGGCCTCGCAATGCACCTCGGACGAGAAATCAGGAATAAAAAACGGCTTCCCGTCCTTCAGCGCCGCATCACCTTTCATAAAAATCACCGGTTCCCGCTCTTCTAACGTATGAGGCAATGCTTTATTGTAAGCGGCATAATTCATCTCTACTGCAAAAATCTTCATCCATTCACCTGTTGGCCCCGCCGCCGGAAAGTCATTCTTCCCGCGTCCGGCGAAACTCCTTCGCCGACAAAGATAGGCATTATGAACGATGAACGATGAACGATGAACGATGAACCCGCTCAGCATTTTCAAATTCAACCTGTCGTGGACCGTCATTGCGACTGCGAGGAACGAAGCAGGAAGCAATCGCCAAAT
>JAIRXI010000405.1 GCA_031268395.1 Tannerella sp.
CGAAAACGAAGCCGCCATGGCGCTTGCCGGCGTCTATTCCCGCATCCTGGCCTATCCGTTCAATCACAAGGACGCCGATTTTGATGTCATGGCCGGTGATGTGAGCACAAACCAGAGTGCGGCGGCCATTACCCTTGGGCAGGGAAATATCCTGCCGACCTCGGGCGGACTGGTCACTTCCATTTATAACAACTGCTATGCCGGCATCGGCTCGTGCAATTTCTTCCTCGACAATATCGACCGGACGCCGGTATCGGAAGAAACCCTGAACCGGTATAAGGGGGAAGTACGTTTCCTGCGCGCCCTGTTCTATTTTATGCTTGCCGAACACTACGGCGGCGTGCCGCTGTACACCACTTCGGTCACGATCGACGAAGCCAAGGTGAAGCAAAGCTCGAAAGCCGAGGTGTTGCAGCAGATCCATGCCGACCTGGACTTTGCGATCTCCAGCCTGCCCGATGCGGCGTATACCGACGGGCACGCGGTGAAAGGCTCGGCGCAGGGACTGAAAGCCCGTGTGCTGCTCCACGAGGGACGGTGGCAGGAGGCGGCCGAGGTTGCAAACCAGATCATCCAGAGCGGACGGTTCAGCCTGAGCGACAATTTCCGGACACTGTTCCTGGCCTCGGGTCAGACGAGTAATCCCGAAATCATGTTTTCGGCGCGTTACCTGACTCCCGACATCAACACCGATATCGACGTCCGCTGGGCGTGGCACGGTATGGTCAATCCCCGTCAGGAACTGGTCGACGCCTACGAATGTGCCGACGGCCTGCCGATCACCTCGTCGCCGCTCTATGACCCGTCGAACTGGCGGCTGAACCGCGATCCGCGCCTGCTGCTGACGATTAAGGGCTTTGACGATACGGCGATCAACTCCGCCGGACAGGAAATGACGTTCAGCTACAACGCCATTTCAGGCACGGGCTACGAACCCGTCAAGTACTGCAACTGGGATGTGCTGCCGATCGACTACAGCACCCGGAGCGAGCAGGACTGGATCCTGATCCGCTATGCCGATGTGCTGCTGATGTATGCCGAGGCGCGGAACGAGGCCGGCGGCCCCGACGCGAGCGGCTATTCGGCCGTCACTCAGGTGCGGGTGCGGGCGGATATGCCTTCCCTGCCGGAAGGTCTGACGCAGGACGGGATGCGGGAACGCATCCGGAACGAACGGCGCGTCGAACTGGCGCTCGAAGGCATCCGCTGGGGCGACATCCTGCGCTGGCGCACGGCCGAGACGTATATCCCGACACTCGTCGATCCGGGCGGCACACGGCGTGCCTTCGACCCGTCGAAGCATTACCTCCTGCCCTTCCCGCAGAGCGAGATTGACGTGAACGAAAATCTTGATCAGAACCCGGGATACTGAGGGAATTGAGAATTGAAAATGGAGAATGGGGAGTTGTGAAAACACGGGCCGTCATCCGGCGGCCCCTCCCCCTTTTCCTTTTCAATTCTTCATTCTCAATTTAATTGCTATCTTTGCAATCGGTAAAATTAATTCGGGAATAAATCATGAAACGGCAAAAAACAGGCGAACGGGTGTTGATATCTTTTGACTATGCTTTAAAGCGGTTACTGCGCGATAAGGTCAATTATGAAATTCTGGAAGGATTTCTGAGTGTGCTTTTTTCAAGGAATGTTTCGGTGAAGAATATCGGAGAAAGCGAGAGCAACAAAGATCATGCGACGGACAAGTATAACCGGGTGGATATCCTGGTGGAAGACGAATCCGGCGAGATCCTGCTGATCGAACTGCAGTTTATGCCGGAGATCGATTTTCTGCACCGCATGCTTTTCGGCACAAGCAAGACGGTCGTCGAACGCATGTTTCAGGGCGCGGAATACCTGGAAGTGAAGAAGGTCTATTCCATCAACATCGTCTATTTCGACCTGGGCCAGGGAGACGATTACGTATACCACGGAAAAACGCATTTCAGAGGTATTCACAAAAACGACGAACTGTACCTCTCCAGCGCCCAGCGCAAAGTGTTTGAAAAGGAAACCGCCGGTGACATCTACCCCGAATATTACCTTCTGAAGGTGAATAATTTTGACGGCCCGACCAAGGACATGCTTGACGAGTGGATCTATTTTTTGAAAAACAGCGTCATCAGGGATGAATTTAAAGCCAGAGGCCTGAAAAAGGCGCGGAAGGCGCTCGACCGCGACAATCTCACGCCGGAAGAACAGAAAGCCTACGACTACATGATGTATCAGCGCAGTGAAAATCTGAGCGCCATCGCATCCTCGAAACTCGAAGGCCGGATGGAAGGCTTGGAGGAAGGCCGGAAAGAAGGTCTGGAAGCAGGCTTGGAAGCAGGCAGGGAAGAACGTGAGAAACTCGAAAGGCAACTCGAAAAGGAGCGCCTGGAACGGGAAAAACTCGCGGAAGAATATGCGCGCATTCTTGCCGAAGCGGCCCGGCTGAAGCAGGGCGACAGTCCATTTGTAAAGACGGATACGGGGGAGTCATGAAAGTGAGAGATTACCTTAGTATAAGGTATAAGAATGATCCTCGTAAAAGACAATAAAGATATGAGCAGACGTCGTTTTTTCAATACCACAGGCCCCTGTAATCCGGAATACCATTACATGCTTCCTCCGGAAGATCGCCTGGTCGGATCTCAATTGCACCGCTACATCAAAGACATGCTGTACTGGGTGCTCCATGCACCGCGCCAGACGGGGAAGACCACTTTCCTGCAAAGCTGGGCGCGCGAAATCAACGCGGGCGACGAAGCCGTCGCGTGTTATGTAAGCGTGGAAGACTGTCAGGGCATAACCGAACGCGAAGAGGCCATCTTTACCGTCTGTCGCGATATTTGCGATTTCGCAGGACA
>JAIRXI010000410.1 GCA_031268395.1 Tannerella sp.
GAGTGTCGAAAGGCCGGGGCGTCGAGTGTCGAAAGGCCGGGGTATCGAGTGTCGAAAGGCCGGGGTGTTGAGTGTCGAAAGGCCGGGGTGTCGAGTGTCGATGCGCCGGGGCGTCGACGCGCAATGATTCGGAATAAGTAATCCTCCTTATTCTGTACGGTTACAAAGAATAAGATAATGAGGTTTTGCCGGAGGGTTCATTCCTGCTACTGAGGTTGTTTTGTTATTAAAAGGAGGTGGAAATGAGGTTCATTTACCTGAAGATGGCAGGATGTCCCGGTGAAGTCCCGCCGCATACGCCGGAGAAACAGGCCATGCCATACGCTGAAGGTGTGACGGCTTTTTCTGACACAGGGTGTTACGGGCGACCCGTGGATACGCCTGTCCGTCACCAGCGAACGCGGTGAAGCAATTCAGCCTGCTCCTGTACTGGATTGCATCACTGCATTCGCAATAACGGAGCAAATTAACAGGATACGCACCCAGTTCCGGCTTCAATAGCACCTCAAAAAAAGAATTAACCGAAAACGAACGTCAGGAACGCCGTGCCTGTTATTTCCCCGGACTGCCGGTTCTGCTACGCGAAACAGATAACAAAACAAAGCCGCACCTGATATAGCTGCGGCTCTTTTCTTAAAAAAATGTGCCAAAAAGCCTTGCTGTTTGACATCATTGCTTTTCGACACATCGGAATCGGCCAGGTGAAATCGTTACTTGACCCGTTTAAGCAGGTCGGTACCTGCTTTAAACTTGACCACCTTGCGTGCCGGGATCTGAATGGGAACTTTGGTGGCCGGATTGATTCCCTTGCGGGCGGCTTTTTGAGCTACATAGAAAGTTCCAAATCCCAGAATACTCACTTTGCCTTCTTTTTCAATTCCTTCGTAGAAGGCATCAATGAGTGCGTTCACGTTTCTTTTCCCGGCAGTCTTGCTGATTTCGGTCTTTGCCGAGATGACGTTAATTAAATCCGTTTTATTCATAATGACTTTGTAAAATTATCATATCCTCGATTCAAGACCTTCGGACATTTCATGTTTATTAATTAAGTGAATTAAGCGAGACAAAAGTACCGCTATTTCATTGAAATAAAAAACGAAATCTGTTATCTTACAGAAAAATAACATTCCGCATTTGAAAAATCCGATCGGCGGAAACCGCAATCGAAGTGTTTCCAGTCGAGCACAATAGGAGATCGACATGCAGAGATGCGGGTAGCCACGCTTTATCTTCTAAAGTTCCGGACCGGGGCGTCTTCTGTCAGATTAGCCCGATATAAAAAACGGCCATCCTGGCGGCGTGAACATTTTTTTATTGTATTTTTGTGCGGAAAATTATTCTCTATGCGTATGTCAATGATTGAAGCCATCCGCCAGCGCCGTTCTGTCCGCAGCTATACCGGCGAAGCGCTGAGCCGTGAACATGCCGGACGGATTGCGGACTGTATCGCCGGACTGCAGGCACCTTTCGGCGCGAAAGTGCGTATCCTTCCGGTTCATGCTTCGCATGGCGAGTCCGGGCCTGTGAAACTGGGAACTTACGGCTGGATCGGCGGGGCAAGGGACTACCTTCTCCTTATATACCGGGAGGGGCCACTGGCCGGGGAAGGGGCCGCCTGCCTGTTTGAACAGGTCGTTCTTTATTGTACCGGACTGGGTCTGGGAACTTGCTGGCTGGGAGGTTCGTTCAGCCGGAAGGATTTTGGCCGGCAGGTGGAACTGGCGCCGGACGAGAAACTGAGAATCGTTTCTCCTGTGGGCTATGCCAGCGAAAAGAAACGGTTTGTCGAGACCTGGATCGTGGGCGCCGAAAGAAATCACCGTTCGCGCAAGCCGTTCGGGGCGAATTTCTTTCACGGGAATTTCTCGACGCCCCTGACCGAAGAGGCTGCGGGGATATATGCCCTGCCGCTGGAGATGGTTCGCCTGGCGCCGTCGGCCAACAACAGCCAGTCTTGGCGTGTGACGCTCGACGGCAGCACGCTGCATTTTTACCGGACCTTTTCGTACGGATTTTCGGATATGGACCTCGGCATTGCCCTGTGTCATTTCGGCGAGACATGCCGGGAAACGGGTATTGCAGGGCATTTTGAGGTGGTGGATGCTCCCCGGGAAAGAAATGCCGGCTATGCGGTCTCGTGGATCGGGGCGGAGAGGGGTTGAGATTGAATGAACCGGCAGGCCATGTCGAACGGAATTGCCTGGCGACTGGAGCATGAGAAGCCGGCACGCCTGCTGTTAAAGTATGCCATCCCCGCCGTTGTCGGGACGATGGTCAATTCGCTGTACAATATTGCAGACCGTATTTACATCGGGCATGGCGTGGGTTCGCTGGCCATTTCGGGTCTGGCGCTTACGTTCCCCATTCTTATGCTCCTGCAGGCTTTCGGAATGCTGGTCGGTGTAGGTGCTTCTTCGCGGATCTCCCTCTTTCTGGGGAAAAAAGACTTTCCCATGGCAGAGAAAATCCTTGGGAACGCGCTGCTGCTGACTTTTGCGGTCACGGCGCTGTCCGTTATTCCGAGCATGATCTTCCTCGAAGAACTGCTGAAATGGTTTGGAGGGAGCGAGCATACGATTCCCTACGCAGTGGATTACCTTTACATCGTCATTCCTGGAAACATTTTCACGACGCTGAGTTTCAGCTACAACTCCGTCATGCGGGCCTCCGGTTACCCGAAGAGAGCCATGCTGACCATGATTGTCGGTGCCGTGACGAATATCCTGCTTGATCCCGTTTTCATATACCAGTTCGATATGGGGATTCGCGGAGCGGCCATCGCAACCGTGATTTCAATGGCCGTCAGCGCGACGCTGGTGATGTGGCATTTTGTCCGTCGGGACAGTCTGATACGCTTCCGCCGGCGCTGTTTCCGGTTCGACCGGCGAGTGGTGCGGTACATTGTCACAATCGGCATTTCACCCTTTCTGATGCAACTGGCCGGCAGCCTGGTCAACGTAATCATGAACCATTCCCTGCAGGCCCGCGGCGGGGACTTGGCGCTGGGAGCCAACGGAATCATTGTGAGTTTCGGCATGATGCTGGTGATGCTGGTCGTGGGTATCGCACAGGGAATGCAGCCGATTGTGGGATTCAATTACGGTGCCGGCCATACAGGCAGAGTAATGGACACTTTTCGTCTGGTGGTGATTACGGCGACGTGCGTGATGGGAGCCGGATGGCTTTGCAGTCTGTTCCTCCCCGAAATGATTGTCAGAGCCTTCACATCCGAACAGGCGCTGATTGATGTTACGGTCAACGGTTTGCGGCTTAACTTGCTGGTGTTCGTTATGGTCGGGTCGCATGTCGCCATTACTCACTTTTTTCAAAGTATCGGAGATGCCGGCAAATCCATTTTCCTGAGCCTCAGCCGGCAGGTGCTCTTTCTGATACCTTGCCTGCTCATTCTTCCGCTGTTTTTCGGACTGGATGGAGTCTGGTATGCCGGGCCGCTGTCCGACACGCTGTCCGTCCTCACGGCCTGGCTATTCCTGTGGTATCACATGCGAAAATACAGGTAAAACCGACTGTCCGAAACTCCGTACAGGTGAGGGAAACCGGGTGACAAAAGGGATGCATTCACCGCGGGGGAAGGACGGACAGGTTCAGTTCTTCCAACTGTGCCGGAGCGATGGCCGAAGGTGCATCAATCATCACGTCGCGGCCGGCATTGTTCTTGGGAAAGGCGATGCAGTCGCGGATGGAATCCAGTCCGGCAAAGAGCGATACCCAGCGATCCAGCCCGTAAGCAATGCCTCCGTGTGGGGGTGCGCCGTAGCGGAAAGCGTTCATAAGGAAACCGAAACGCGCCTGCGCTTCACTGTCGGTAAAGCCCAGCAGGCGGAACATTCTGTTCTGCAGCGCGCTGTCGTGGATGCGAATGGACCCGCCGCCTACTTCCACACCATTGATGACCATGTCGTATGCGTTGGCGCGAACGGCTCCGGGATCAGTGTCCAGCAAATAGACATCTTCCGGTTTGGGTGAAGTAAACGGGTGATGCATGGCGTAATAACGGCCGTCTTCCTCGCTCCACTCCAGCAGCGGGAAATCGATCACCCACAGGCAGGCGAAGGCGTTCCGGTCGCGAAGTCCCAGCTGGCTGCCCATTTCGAGACGCAGTTCGCCGAGTTGCCTGCGCGTTTTTGCCACGTTGTCGCCGGAGAGGATCAGTATCAGATCACCCGGCACGGCTTCAAAAGCGATTTTCAACTGTTGCAATACTTCCTGCGAGTAGAATCTGTCTACGCTGGATTTGACCGAGCCGTCTGCTTCCACACGGGCATGGACCAGTCCTTTGGCTCCGATTTGCGGACGCTTGACGAAGTCGGTCAGTGCATCCAGCTGTTTTCGAGTGTAGCCGGCAGCACCTTCTGCACGGATACCGCCGATGTAAGCCGCGCTGTCAAAAACCGGAAAGCCGTGTCCCTTCAGGAGGTCGTGCAGTTCGACGAACTTCATGCCGAAACGGATGTCCGGCTTGTCCGTGCCGTAATATTTCATGGCCTTCGCCCACGTCATGCGCGGGAAAGGGCCGCCGATTTCGATGCCCCGGATGTTCCGGAACAGATGCTTCGACATGCCTTCAAACACGTTCAACACGTCGTCCTGCTCCACGAAACTCATCTCGCAGTCTATCTGCGTAAACTCAGGCTGACGGTCGGCACGCAGGTCCTCGTCGCGGAAACACTTCACGATCTGGAAATAACGGTCGAAGCCCGACACCATCAGCAGTTGTTTAAAGGTCTGGGGCGACTGTGGCAGGGCGTAGAACTGTCCCGGATTCATCCGCGAGGGCACCACAAAATCGCGTGCACCTTCCGGCGTAGAACTGATAAGCACAGGTGTCTCAACTTCCATAAAACCGAGCTTGTCCAGATAACTGCGCACCTCGACGGTCATTCGGTGACGGAGTTCGAGGTTCCTGCGCACCGCATGGCGTCGCAAGTCCAAATAGCGATACTTCATGCGCAGGTCATCACCTCCGTCGGTATCGTCCTCGACAGTGAAGGGAGGCGTCGCGGCCGCGTTCAGCACGGTCAGCCGGGAGACCGTGATTTCAATCTCTCCCGTCGGGAGGTTCGGGTTTCTGTTCGAGCGTTCCGTTACCGTTCCGGTCGCCCGGATCACGTACTCTCGCCCCAGCCTGTTTGCTTCGTCGCAGAGCGAAGCATCCACAGCTTCGTTGAAAACCAACTGTGTAACCCCATATCTGTCGCGCAGATCGACGAACGTCATTCCGCCCATCCGACGCACTTTCTGCACCCATCCGGCTAACGTAACCGTTTGCCCTTCATTCAAAAGACGCAATTCTCCGCATGTATTTGTCCTGTACATAATGCTGTTTCGTAAAAAAGTGGCGCAAAGGTAAAGAAAAAAATGCGTGATTTTCGAAGTCAGTGGAATTTACTGTAATTTTGCGGGCAATTTCAATAAATGCATGATGGAGAAATATGAAAAAGAGCCTCATCCGTTGCCGCCGTTTTTTCCCGCTATGGCACGGGTATTGATGCTGGGAAGTTTTCCGCCGAAAAGGGAACGCTGGAAAATGGATTTTTTTTACCCGAATCTCCAGAATGACATGTGGCGGATTTTCGGTCTGGTCTTTTTTAACCATGCGGATTATTTTCTGACTGCCGACCACAAGTCGTTCAGAGAACAGGCGATACGCGAATTTCTCACCGCAAAAGGCATCGCCCTGTGGGATACGGCAATGGAGGTAAAACGCTTGAAAAACAATGCCTCGGACAAGTTTCTGGAAGTATTGACGCCGATAGACCTGACAGAAGCGCTGGCAAAACTGCCCTGTTGTGAGGCCATTGTGTTGACAGGGCAGAAAGCGATGGATACGTTGCTGACGCTTGTCGGCTTTGACAAGCCCGGGACTGGAGGTTGCACGGAAACGGTGTATAGCGGTCGAAAACTGCGTATCTACCGCATGCCTTCCTCATCGCGAGCATATCCTAAAGCACTGGCAGAAAAAGCGATTGAGTATGCGCGGATGTTCCATGAATTGGGCATGCGTTGAGATGACGGCATGACTGAATAATGGTTTTTATGGAAGGGAAACTGGTGATTTAAAGGATTAAATCCCGATATGGAGTTCTTCGAGATTCTTAATGGCCGCTATTAGAACTCTACAAAAATTTTACAAGGCAGTCAAAGATGTTTTCAATTCAGCGAGAGCAGAACGACAAGTCGCATTTGGATAGTTGCTGTTTCTCAATTCTTTGGCATGGTTAATGTACACGACTATGCCGCGTGAAGTATAAGAGATAATATTATCTCCAGGAAATCATCCAACAGTGGGATATATTAGGTAAGATCAAGCCTTTAAAAAGATCATTTCATTAACAGGATTAAATTTTCTGCCTGTATTTAGATGGACAACATGAGTAAATTTGTATATTTGCACCCGTTTTGGTCAGACTTGGATGGGACTGACGAGGCATTGCTGTAGCTGCATTAGAAGAAAAATGATGTATAAATACAAACAAATATATTCCGAAATACCCCCGATTATCAAGGAAAAGAACCAACGCTGAAAGAAAAAATGCGAAAAGGATTGTTGCGGGGCAGATATCGGTAAATAGGGTGGGGGATTTGACGAATTCATTGTGAAGGAGAGACAAGTCGGTGGATTTATCAATCCGTGCGAGAGTTAAGAGATTCGAATTGCCTAATAAAACTCCAAGCCAAAGCGCATAGAATCTAAAGGCATTTAGCTGGAAATTAGAAGCGATTATCATTTGTTGCCTGTAGAATGAGATAATGCAGAATGATGCGTTAAATAGCGATTAATGTACAATGTAAATAGTATCTGCTGACCAATGAAAATTATAACTCTACCTAAAATAATAGACAAACGGGGAAACCTTTCTTTCATAGAAAGTGAAAACCATATCCCGTTTAAGATCGAACGTTGTCACTGGATATATGATGTTCCGGGCGGAGAAAAAAGAGGCGGTCATGCATATAAAGAAAATCAAGAATTTATAGGGTGCCTCTAAAAATGCTCCATTTCCGGATTAGTGATTTTATATCATTTTTGTTGATTGAATAGCAGAATATTAATGTAAAATTCATTAACTTTTGGTATGAAAAAGTGTAAGAGACACAGTGATTATTTTAGGATCAGGACATCCGCCTGAGCCGGTTGAGTCAGTTAGCGCATACAGTGGCGCTCCCCAGAAAAAGATGATAGCAGGTAAGGAGATGATAAACCGGGTTTGTGAAAAGGGCCGTAAAGGCAAGCCCTTAACGGAAGAGCAGAGAGCGGCAAACAGGGAAAAATCCCGCACCCGTTTGCGGGTGGAACTTTCGGATTCATGAAAAATTCAATGAATAAAATTCAGTGCATTGGCATCAGGCTTGCCATGGCGGTGACAGGCCTGATGAATGTATGAATCAATAAAGAACTAACTTGCCTATTGGAAATAAGTAATAAGATTAATTCACAAAAATATAACTATCAGAGATAATTGGAAGATTTAATCGAAATGCGGCAACAATGTTTAAAGACATTGTTACAACTCTACAAAACAGCTAACGCCGGACACATTGGAGCGTCGTTATCGTGTCTGGATATTTTGGTTTAT
>JAIRXI010000006.1 GCA_031268395.1 Tannerella sp.
CCCCGTTTAATTCACAAAGTATGCGGAAGTAGCTCAGTCGATAGAGCATTAGCCTTCCAAGCTGAGGGTCGCGGGTTTGAGCCCCGTCTTCCGCTCAAAATCCCAAACGCTTTAAATCAATGATTTAAGGCGTTTTTTTCTTCACAGCGCCTGTTTTTTCGGATCACTGGAATCCATGTATTTATGGAGCGAAGCGCTTTATGACACCCACACGGCAAACCATCGTTTCGGACAGACAGTTTCCTTCTAATAAGAAAACAACCTCAGTAGCAAGCAGATGATATATACAGGCGGACCTCATTACTTCATTATCCCCGGTTATAAACAATAAGGTAATGAGGTTTTGCCGGAGCGTTCATGCCTGCTACTGAGGTTGTTTTGTTATTAAAAGGAGGTGGAAATGAGGTTGTCTGTCCGAAACGAAGGGTCGTGTGGAGCATTTCGTTCCATGAACACCGGTTTTAGCAATGCGCTGTTTTCACACCGTAACAGTCTTCAAAAAAGAGGAGCAGTTTCTCCAGGAAAGCAGTTGTCGAATCGGGATGGCCGGTCAGGTCGGCGAGGTTGGCGACCGGGCTGGGCACGGAGGCAATGCACCGTCCCCGCAAGGCCGGGTTGCCCCGCAGGGCGCGCGACATCCGGTCGAGGTCGGTGCGGTAGAGCAGCGTGCCGTGAAAAAGGATCCGTCCGCGTGTAATGTGGGAGGCCGTGCCGGAGATCTTCCGCTCGCCGGCCAGCAGTTCCTTCCGTCGCCCGACCGTGACCGCAACGCCGAATGCATGCAGCGCATTCCGGAGCGGTGTCGCAAAATCCCTGTCCGGAAAAGGGACGTCCGTTTCTCCGCAGATAAATGCATAATTGATATTCCCGTAATCCTGATAGACCGTCCCTCCGCCCGAAATCCGCCGGAACACTTCAATCCCCTCTTCCCGGCAGTAGGCGGTATCCACTTCCGCCTCCATCCGCTGGTTTCGCCCCACAATGACAGACGGACGGTTGATGTAAAACAGGAGGATGTCCGGTGCGCCGGGCTGTTCCGAAAGAAAACGGCGTTCCAGTGCGCCGTTCTGCGCAGGCGCGTCGGACATACTTCGCAGCAGCCTCATCCCGCCCGCTTATTCTACCCGGAACGCGACGCGCAGATCTTCCACTTCGTCGTCCGAAATCGGGCTCAGTTCGCCGATGGCTTTCGCCATGATCAGCGATTTGGCGCTGAATTCGGCCACTTCCAGCCGGTCGAACGTCTGTAGCAGGCCGTCGCCGGTCACGAGGAACGAATCATTTGCCAGCAGGATGGCCGGGATGGTTTTCAGCATTTCGGCCACTTCGGCGTTCTGCCCGTACTGCATGGCATACTGCACCGTCGGGATGTCTTTCAGGAGGATCCAGCTTTCCGGGATGGTGCGCACGTTGATTTTCACGCCGGAGGTGCAGAATCCCATCAGGTGAGGCGGCTGTGTCAGGATGATGGAATTGATTTTCGGGCTGGCCTGGTAAATCGCCTGGTGCAGGGCGACCGACCGGCTGGGGATTTTGCCGGCTTCGACCATGCCGTTCTTGACCTGCACGATGTTGTGCGGCTCAATGTCCCAGCGGGGGACGCCCGGAGGGGTGATCAGGAAATCATTGCCCCGCCAGCGGACCGAGACCGTGCCGTAGGAGCTGATCATCAGGCCCTGGTCGCAGGCGCGCCGGACAATGGTGACGATCTCGCTGCGGATGGCACGCTCGTCCGAGGGATAGGTGACGCCCATGAAATACGGGATGTCCGTCGGGATGGCCTGTTCGTGCTGTTCGATTTGCCGGTCGGTCAGGCAGGTGGGTTCGCCCAGAATCCGGGCGTTGATCAGCGTGCGCGCGCAAAATTCCAGTGTCTCGAAGCGCTGGTAGGCGTCCATCATGTCTTCGCCGCAGAGGACAACACCGTGGTTTTCCATGATGACGGCCTTGTAGTCTCCGTGCTGCGCAAATTCGTCGGCGATCTTGTCGCCCAGGGTCTGGCTGCCGGGGACGTCATAGGGTGCAAATCCGATCCGCCCGCAGATGCTTCTTGCCTGCGGGATGATGTTCGTGTTCGGGATTTGCCCGGTGATGCTGAACGAGACCAGCGCCGGCGGATGGGCGTGGATGACGGCCTTCATCTGCGGACGCATTTCGTAGATGGCCCGGTGAAACGGATATTCCGACGACGGGCGATGAGGCCCGGTTACGGAGCCGTCGGCCTTGACGCAGACGATGTCCTTTGTCGTCAGCGAGCCTTTGTCGATGGCGGCCGGCGTAATCCAGATGTCGCCGTTTTCGTCTCTGATGGAGATGTTTCCGCCCGAAGTCGTTGTCATGCCGCTCCGGTAGATCCGGCTGATGACTACCCTGATCTGGTCGGCGGGATGCATTAATTTAGTGTCCAGTTGTTTCATTTTGCTTATTTGTTAGGGTGTTTGAGGTGTTGTCAGGCGGGAGAAGGCGCAGCTGTCCGGCGCTCTTCTCCCGTTTTTTTTTCAGACGGCATCCGCGTGAGCCAGCAGATACGTTTCTGCTTCGACATTCCAGAGGCCGTGATGGCGTTCGCACAGCCGGTGCAGTTCTGCAAACACGGGACGGGTCGTTCCGAGGGTTCCAAACTCGGCGATGGGCGTCAGCGGAAGGCGGATGTGCGTATAAATCAGTTTCTTCCCTCCGGGGATGGAAGGCAGGTTCATCGTAGTGTCGACAACGGCGTCGAGGCCGCCGATGTGCGTCACCAGCCCGGCCGGGTCCAGTCCCTCTCCCATCATCGCCAGCGCTTCCTTCATGTCGTCCGTATTTCCGCCGCTTGTGCCGACCACGTGCGTACAGGCATAGTGTACGTTGTAAAAGTTAAACGGCGCCCGGAAATCCGTTTTGGCGGGGCCGGCAAAAAAGTTGAGGCAGCCGTCGAAAGCCAGCAGCGCGTCGGCCTGTTCGACGATGGCCGCCACGGGCGCAAAGACAAAGACGTCGTCATAGCCTTTTCCTCCGGTCAGCGCTTTCAGTTCGCCGGCAGGATCGGCCATTCCGCCGGTATTGACATAGCGCAGTTCGATGCCGTTGCGTGCGGCTTCGGCGGGGCTGTAGAGGAGCGCTGCACGGTCAAGGCGTGTCTGGTCGATGTCGGTCACGACGATCAGGCGTGCCCGGCGGTCGGTGCGGTGAATGGCGTAGTTGACGGCCGCCAGCCCCATCGGACCGACGCCGGCCAGAATCGCCATGTTGCCGCCATCTTTAATCTCCATCCGGTGGAGATACGACCCCGGTGTTGTATGATAGTTTGCGTGCATGGCGCCAATGACGCACGAGAGCGGTTCGGAGAGAGAGGCTGGATAATAGCCTGCGCCCGTGTAATGCAGCAGGCATCCGCCGGCCATCACGGCATTCGGGATGATGACGTATGTCGCGTCGCCGCCGATGTACCGGTACGAATAGCCCGGTGCGCTCAGTACGCCGACCGGGCCATCCGGATCGTTCAATGCCGGCTGGATGGAAAATTTGTCACCCGTCCGGAACAGGTGGCTCCACCGGCTGCCCGCCTCGACGATTTCGCCTGCAAATTCATGGCCGATAATGACGGGATTCCGGTGCACGTCGCGCGGCACCCGTTTATGAATATCAGCTTCGTGCGTCGCCTTGTACGACGACATGCAAATACTGTCGCACACCACCTTCGCCAGGATTTCGTCATCCCCGATGGCCGGCAAATCAAACGATTCCAGCCGGAGGTCGTTCCTGCCATACAGTCTCACTGCGTTTGTTTTCACTGTCTTGTCAATTATAATGTCCGTATTTGAAATATTTTTTGTCTGTCCTGCATCCCCTCTGTCCGGGCATGACCTGCAAATCGCCTGCAAATGTACGCATATTACGGTTTTTCCGCAAATCTATTTCTACCGTGACGCCCGGCAGATCCATAACCGGGGAGTGATATAAGGTTCCGCCGGGACGCTTTTCCGCTCATCGTTCACCGTTCATCATTCATCGTTCCCTGACGGTTTCCCTGGAATTTTTCCGGGATTTCTTTTGATATGAAAAAAGAAATATATCTTTGCGTCCGTATAATTCAACAGCAAAAAAATGAAACGGATAATCATCCCCATAACGGTCGCCTTCGCCCTGTTCTGCGTCTGCGGAGAGGCGGGTGCGGAAGACAGGCCGGAAACCGTCGAAGGAATCACGCCGGAAAATTATCCGCGCGTGGACGGCTCCACCTCCACCGAGCCGCTGAACACCCTGATCGCCTGCAAACTGCTGGGCTGGCAGTACGAATGGAGGCCCTTCCTGGCCGGCAACGGCGTCTGGCAGCTGCTGCCCCGCGGGGAAACGATGCCGGAAGACTTCTTCGGCAACCGGGTAAAGACGTCCCAGACCCACAATGCTTTTCTCAACCTGATTGACGGAGGGGCGGACATCGTCCTTTCGGCGCGGAAAATGTCGGACGAAGAGCGGGCGTATGCCGAAAGCGCGGACGTCGAGGTGATCGAAACGCCCGTCGCCCTGGACGCGCTCGACTTCCTTGTCAACAGTCAGAATCCCGTCCGGTCGCTCACCGCGGCGCAGGTGCGCGACATCTACCTGCGGAACCTGGTCAACTGGCGCGAAGCCGGCGGCGCGGACGGGGACATCCGGCCGTTTATCCGCAACCCGCAGTCGGGCAGTCAGGAAATGATGAAGGAGATTGTCATGAACCGCGCCGGGATGCCCGACTGGGAGGCGGGCTTCGACGACGACGTCCTCCCGACCATGGCGCTCGTCTACCGCGAAGTAGCGGACAATCTCCACGGAATATGCTTCACGCCGCACTATTACAGGGAATACATCATCCGCGACGCCGTGGGAGCCGACCGGACGAAAACCGTCGCGATCGAAGGCGTGTATCCCGACGCACGCTCGATCGGGGACAAAACCTACCCGTTTGTCGCCCCCGTGTATGCCGTCGTCCGCGCCGACGCCGACCGCCTGTCCATGACCGGCCGACTGTACGACTGGCTTCGGACGGAAGCGGGAAAGGCCGTCATTGCCGAAAGCGGGTATGTTCCGACGGAGGC
>JAIRXI010000047.1 GCA_031268395.1 Tannerella sp.
AATACCGGGTGTACCGGCTCTTCCGCGTCTGTGATTCGCTGGAAGACTGCCTGGCCGACCACCTGGCGATCCTGAAAAAGCCGGGGTATGCCGACGCCTGGCCGTACCGGGATAACCCGAAGGAGTTTGCCCGGCGGATCGTGGACGGCACGGGCGCAAAATATGCGACCGCGCCCGACTATGCGCAGATCATGGAGTCGATGATCGCGACGGTGGAAATGGCAGCCGGACTGAATCTGTAATAATGAAAACGGTCGGATGTATTTTCATTTTCATGGCAGGCTGTGCGCTCGGTTTTTTCGTTGCGCGCAGCCTGTTCCCGACCCGCGGCGATGCGGTATCGGAAGAGTACGTGCGCGGACATCCCGTGTCGGATTCGGTCGAAATCCCCGAAGCCGTCCGCATCGAAGTCCCCGCCCTCCTGATCGTCTTGTTTTAAGCAATTTATGCCATCTCTGTGGAGCTGGAGAGATTCGAACTCTCGTCCAAACGAGGAATTAATCTGCTTTCTACATGCTTATCTTCGCTTTCATTTTCGACTTGATGCAAGACCGAAGCCACCAACATCAAACTTATTCCCTGATTTTCACTTGAAGTACGGGACTTCCTTCAAGCTATCTCCGATATTGCCGTACCACCATTTCGGACTGCTTCGGAGCCAGAGCTTCCGGGTGATATCCCGTCCAAACACCTTGTGTAAGGATGAAGCGTTGATCTACTGTACTTCGATCACGCAGCGAGAGCGTAAGTATTTTCGCCAGTTAGCTTTTGTCAGCCGAGATTATAGTGCCGGTCAACGACGCACTGCATGCTTACAAACCACTTCTACCCGCTGTCAAAACCGGTCAGCCCCTTATTTCTGAAACAGATTGAGTGTCAAAAGAAATCGCGATGTCATTTATCCGTCGGAGACATAACCGCAAGAACGCTTTCTTTATTTGCGCGTTTCTTTTGCGGTGCAAATATACATGAAAATTTTTAATTAGCACGCACGGACGGATAAAAATCGGGTTTGCTATTCCGTTAACGGTCGGAGCGGGATGCGATTTCAACTGCATGTACGCGTATATTGCTTACAAAACCCTCCTGCGCGAAGAGTAAATGGCAGCGGTAATGTTTTTATGTGTACATTTGCATCGTCGAAAATTAGCGAAATGGAAATAGCAAGCAAGTATGACCCCTCTCAGGTAGAGGGGAAATGGTACCGGTACTGGCAGGAGAACCGGTTTTTTCATTCCGAGCCGGACGGACGGGAACCTTATACGGTGGTGATTCCACCTCCGAACGTAACGGGTGTACTGCACATGGGCCACATGCTGAACAATACGATTCAGGATATTCTGGTGCGCAGGGCCAGGATGACGGGCAAAAATGCCTGCTGGGTGCCCGGAACAGACCATGCCTCCATCGCGACCGAAGCGAAGGTGGTGGCCAAACTGGCGCGGGAAGGCATCCGGAAAACAGACCTCACGCGGGAGCAGTTTATGGAACATGCCTGGGAATGGACGCACAGGCATGGCGGAATCATCCTGGAGCAGTTGAAAAAACTGGGCGCCTCCTGCGACTGGGAGCGTACCTGTTTCACTATGGACGAAAAGCGTTCGGAAAGCGTCCTCAAGGTCTTTGTCGATCTGTATAATAAAGGGTTGATATATCGGGGCGTGCGTATGGTGAACTGGGATCCGGCTGCCAGGACGGCCCTCTCGGACGAAGAAGTCATTTATCGGGAACAGCAGGGCAAACTCTATTACCTCAGATATAAAATTGTCGGGGAAGACGGATATGCGGTAGTGGCAACAACGCGCCCGGAAACGATTCTGGGAGATACGGCCGTCTGCATCCATCCGGACGACCCGAAAAATGCATGGCTGAAAGGAAAGAAAGTGACTGTGCCGCTCGCCGGACGGGAAATCCCGATCATCGAAGATGAATACGTGGACATTGAATTTGGTACCGGCTGCCTGAAAGTCACGCCGGCGCACGATATAAACGACTACCTGCTGGGTGAAAAACACCACCTGGAGACGATTGATATTTTCAACGACGACGGGACACTGAACCGCTTCGGCGGCACGTATGAAGGGAAAGACCGTTTCGACGTCCGCAGGGAAATCGAAAACGACCTGATTCAAGCCGGCTGGATGGAAAAGATCGAACCCTATGAAAACAAGGTCGGCTTTTCCGAACGGACGAACGTCCCCATCGAACCGAAACTGTCCATGCAGTGGTTCCTCAGGATGGAGCGCCTGGCCGGGCCGGCGCTCGAAGCCGTGACGGGCGGCGCCATCCGGTTCTATCCGGCCAAGTTCGGGAACACGTACCGTCACTGGATGGAAAACATCAAAGACTGGTGCATCTCCCGCCAGTTGTGGTGGGGACACCGGATCCCCGCGTGGTATTTGCCGGGAGGAGGTTTTGTCGTTGCCCGGACGGAGGAACAGGCATTGTCGCTGGCGCGTGAAAAAACGGGCCATCCGGAATTGGCAATTTCCGATCTGCGGCAGGACGAAGACTGTCTCGATACCTGGTTCTCATCGTGGCTGTGGCCGATATCCGTGTTCGACGGAATCAGCCGTCCGCAGAATAAGGACATTGAATATTATTATCCGACCAGCGATCTGGTGACGGCGCCGGAGATCATATTCTTCTGGGTGGCACGCATGATCATGTCCGGTTATGAGTATCGCGGGCTTCCCTGCTTTCATAATGTATATTTTACGGGGATTGTCCGGGACAAACAGGGGTGCAAGATGTCCAAATCCCTGGGAAACTCGCCCGACCCGATAGCATTGATGGAACGGTACGGCGCCGACGGTGTTCGCATGGGCATGCTGCTGGCTTCGCCGGCCGGGAACGATTTGCTGTTCGACAAGTCGCTTTGCGAACAGGGACGCAATTTCAACAACAAAATCTGGAATGCCTTCCGTCTGGTCAGGGGCTGGAAAACGGACGGACATCTCCCGCAGCCCGAAGCGGCGGCCATCGCGGTGAAGTGGTTCCGGGGGCGCCTGAACAGGACGCTGACCGAAATGAATGATTCCTTTGAAAAATACCGCCTGAGCGAAGCCATGATGTCCGCCTACAAACTCTTCTGGGATGAATTTTCGTCCTGGTACCTGGAACTGGTAAAACCCGCTTATGAACAGCCGGCAGATATGCAGACCTGCCGGGATACGCTTGGTTTTTTTGACGTGCTGTTGCGGCTGCTGCATCCGTTTATGCCGTTTATCACCGAGGAACTGTGGCAGGCCCTGTCGCCCCGTCTGGCCGGCGAATCCATCATGATAGCCCCGATGCCGCAGTCGGACGGTGCCTGCCCGGAAGAGGAGGATGCCTGTTTGCAGGCATTTGAGCGGGCAAAGGAAGTGATTGGCGCCGTGCGGACGATACGGTTGCAGAAGAATCTGCCGAACCGCGAAGCGCTGGTGCTGGAAGTAGCGGATGCATCACGCGATAGCCGGCTGGATGCGGCGATCATCAAGATGGCTTGTCTGGCGGAAATTCGGACGGTAGCAGAAAAGTCGGCTGGCGCCGTTTCGTTTCTGGCAGGCACGACCGAGTATGCCATTCCGTTGGGAAACAGGGTGAATGCAGAAGAAGAGCAGGCCCGGATGGAAGCGGAGCTGTGTTATCTGGAAGGCTTTCTGGCTTCGGTGATGAAGAAACTCGGCAATGAAAGATTCGTGGCGAATGCCAAACCCGAAGTTGTGGAAAACGAGCGGAAGAAACAGGCGGACACGGAAAGTAAAATCAGGACACTGGAAGACGGATTAAAGCAATTGAAAAAAACAGCTTGCAGTGAATGAAAATAAAATAGCCGGTTGCGCAGTTTGCCGTCAGGCAGCAGCCGAATCCGGAGGCGTAAACTTTTTAACATTTTGAATGATGCAGAACAGAAGAGATTTTTTCAGACAAAGCGTCGCGGGAGCCTGTATGCTGGGATTGGCCCCCTTTGTTGCAGACGCGCGGCAGGCAGGGAAGAGCGACCCTGTGAAACCGAAACAGCCCAAAGCCCTAAATCCGTTTCGCCTGGGAATGGCAGGATTTACGTTTGTGAATTTTGATTTGGACACGACGTTGAAGACACTGGAACGGTTGGATGTGCAGTATCTGTGCATCAAGAATTTTCATCTCCCGTTCGAGAGTACGGACGAGCAGATCAACGCCTTTCATGCCAAATGCGCCGAACACAAGGTTACCGGCTATGCCGTCGGCCCGATTTACATGAAAAACGAAGCCGAAGTAGACAGCGCCTTTGCGTATGCCAAACGGGTCGGCGTAAAATTGATTGTCGGCGTGCCCGACCACAACTTGTTGCCCTATGTAGACGGGAAAGTAAAGGAATACGACTGTCATTATGCCATACACCTTCATGGGCCTGACATTGAAATTTTTCCGGATGCTACGGATGTGTGGAAGCATACGAAAGACCTGGACAGGCGTATCGGCATGTGTCTGGACATCGGTCACGACCTGCGTAACGCCTGCGATCCGGTGGCCGATTTGAAGAAATACCACACCCGCGTCTTCGACATACATATCAAGGACGTGACGGATGCATCCAAGGAGGGTACGGGCATTGAAATCGGACGGGGCAAGATTGATTTCCCGGCCTTCATCCATGCCCTGCGCGAGGTGAACTATACCGGCGTATGCAGTCTGGAATATGAGAAAGACATGAAAGACCCGTTTCTGGGTATTGCCGAGTCCATCGGCTATTTCAAGGCGGTTTCGGATTTGCAGAACTGTGTCGGCTAAAGCCGGCAACAATGGAAGAGAGAATCAGATGGAGTCCCAAAGCCTGAAGTCCGGGTTTCAGCCTGATTCTCCTTTCTGGCGTCAGTTCAGCTGACTGTACGGAAAGAAGCCATCACAAGCATCCATGTTGCGACAATTTAAATACATCCAAATCCATAAACTGTGAAAGGAGAAACCTTTTCCGGGCGTTTAGCGCCCCGTGTTTTCCGGCTGTGTGCCGTTTGCTGTTTGTGGGCGGCGGTATCGTGCAGTTCGGTTCGGTATGTCGGTATTGAAACATATATCCCGGCGAGCATCACCTTTCCCCGGGACGTAAAAAAGGTCCTGGTGCTGAACAATGCGGCAGCACAGCCGGAAGTGCCGTTTAGCTCCACGATCCGGAAATCGTCCGATTCGCTCAGGATTGCCTCCGACAGCGCCCTCGTCGATTTTTGCCGGACCTGGGGTCGGCAGATCGCCGGGTCGCCTTATTTTGAAGACGTCCGTTTATATGAAGGCAGTTACCGGACGGACCAGTCTTTTTTCGCGGATGCGAAATTGACGGAAAGCGAAGTCAGTCAGCTTTGCAGGGAGCATGACGTCCAGGCGGTGCTTTCGTTAGACAGACTGCTGTTTTCCATCCGTGAAAATGTCAGGAAAATATCTGTACTTGATGAACTGAACGAGTGGCAGGTAGAGATTTCCGGCGTGCTGCGCGCATATTTGCCGGACGGAGCGACTCCGAGCGCCATTTATCTGGCAGATACGGTTATTCCGCAGTTGACGTCGGACTACGGATGGCCGGTCGCATCCGTCCCGGAGCCGGAACAGTTGTTGCGTGAAGTGGCTGCGTATGTGGCGACAAGGGCGTATGTGCATTTTGTGCCACACTGGAGCGAGGACACGCGGTGGTATTATGTATCGTCGGATTCCCGCTGGAAGGAAGCGGCCGCGTTTGCTGCTGCGGAACGCTGGGAGAGCGCCGCCGCCATTTGGGAAACCCTTTATGAGAAGTCGGCTTCCTGGAAAGCGAAGGCGCGGCTGACATCCAATCTGGCATTGAGCGCCGAGTTGAGCGGTCGCCTGACGGCCGCATGGCAGTGGGCAACCCTCGCGCATCAATATGTTGCGGAGCATTTGCTTGCGGACGATACGACCGTCCGTTTGCAGAAATCGTATGTAGAAGCGCTGGAACAGCGAATGGCGGAGGAAAAAATCCTGCACCGGCAGTTGGAATAAAATATGGGAGAAACAATCCCGCTATGAGGACTAAAGCGGCACACCCACCCCGACATCCCGGCGGACGACAACGTTTCGGAACGGGTGATCTATGCTGCGTTCCGTATTCTGCCCTTTTTTCGGCGGGTATAATCCCAACATGTCCATTAGACACTTCCCGTCGTGTCTGGAAGAGGGCCTGCCGGTAAAAAACGGTTCGCAACGCAATATAGCCCGTCCCGGCCGGGACGGGTGGTGTTCCCGGATCACCGGTAAAA